>CALNFG010000040.1 GCA_939792625.1 uncultured Prevotella sp. | reverse complement strand
GCTACTCTTTATTCTTGATACGTCAGTTTCACCAACCGGAAAAATCCGCTGACCCTAAAAAAGTCGGTTACAGGTTTCCATACAAAAAACGTGGAGCCGTGCCTGTTGCCCGTTCCACGATTCAAAGGCTCTCGCATTGCCCAATTTGTCGGAACGAGCAACGTCGAAAGCCCCACGCCGATGTCTGTATGTATCTGCCCGCTTACCTGCCGCTTTTTCTGTAAAAGCGGCAGGACACAATACGGGCATGTAAAAACATCCCTTGGGACGTTTCCGTTGCTTTGTTTTTGACAAATTGTCTTGAATTTGCGAGATTCTTGAATCGTCAAACCAAAGCGTCAGTAACGCCTTTATGTATGTAAACGTCCCGCCCGCCATGTCTGCGCACGATTGCGCAGCCGGCGTGGGGAGACATTGCAAATATAGTTAATATCACGTAAAAACTTTGATGTTTTTACGGAAATGTGAAGAAAACCGTGATATTTTCTTAAATCTGTTTATCGAGTGTTTACACAATTTTCTTCTTCCGGCATTTTTATGTCTTTTTTCGTTTGTCTGCCGGATTTTGTCTGCAAAGATAATGATTTTTGCGTGTTTTGACAAAGGCCTGCGGCATTATTCTTTCTTTATGTGTGCTGCCGTCTTTACAGTCGGTCAGCCGAGACAGGCAACGTGGTTGTTCTTTCCGGATTTGTTATGATTTTTTAATCTCTGAGAACAAACTTGCCCGCAGGCCGTCCTTCGGTGTCGATGTATCCGTGCAGCGATATTTCCACGTCGTCGGTCATGCCGAAGCCGTCGCTGTCACCGTAATAGCAGCCGTCGGGCTGCACCGTCCATTCCACAGCGGCTCTGCCGTCTTTGAACGGGAACACCCAAAAACGGAATCTGGCTTTGAGCATCAGTCCCGGACATTCTTTCTTTATCAGCCTTACGGCGCGTTCTTCGATGTCGTTTTCTGTCAGGAACATCACTTGGCCGTCCTCCACGAGTGGTATCATCCGTCTTTTTCCCTCCTTATCCGCATGGTACAGCCATTGGCTTTTGTCTCTTGTCACGATAAGGACGTCTCTGCCCATGAGCTGCCTCGTGTCATACTCTTTGGGATGGGTGTCGAAGTGTCTTAAAAGTTCGTCTTGATTCATTTTGTTCATGGTTTTTATTTTCGTGTTGTTTGCAGGGTGGATGCCACAGCCGGTAAGATATAATATAAGGTAAGAGAGCGCTGTCCCGGTGCGGCATCCTTTGTCCTCTGCAAATATAGACAAAAAATTAGAATTAAAGTCAATCGGCAACCACTTCTACAACTGCGTGGCCGTATTCAGTACCATTAAAATATCCATCGAATAAATCTTCTTCTTCGGCATGACTGGTGCAGGTTACAGAGTATTCGCCCGCAGCAATGTCTTTTACCGTGTAGTCCGTTGTATAAAGAAATTTCGAACAGTTTTCCTGAAGGTAAGCTTTCGGCTTGCAAAAGACCGTCTCCGGCGGCCCGAAAGCTTACCTTTTGCGATGCAAAAGGTCATGTTTTGCCGCGCGGGTGGAAAAAATAACGAAGCCGGGCGGCAAGAGCTTCATTGTCAGGCGGTTGGCTCTTTTGCCGTCCGGCTTCGTGCCGGGATGTGTGCGCGTATGGCGGCGGGGGCGTCAGCGCAGCATTATCTTGCCCGATGCGGTGCCTGCCGTGCCGGTCAGCTTAACGATGTAGAGGCCCGGGGGCAGTGTGCCGAGGTCGGTTTCTGTCGTATTGACGGTGGTCTGCCGCACCAGTGTGCCGGCCGTGTTGTACACGTCGAGCGTGGCGGTGCCGCCGTTGAGTCCTGTCACGAGCAGGCGGCGGCCGTCGGTGGCAAAGGTTATGCCGCCGTCACTGCCGTCGGTCACGCCGGTTATGCCCGAGGCAAGGGCTATGGCCTCCTTTATGCCGGCCCAGGCGTCTATCTTGCCGTAGCCCCACGTGCTGTTGCCGGTGCCGGCTATGTCGCCGGTGAAGGTGTCTGTCGTGGCTGTTGCGGCGAGTATTGAGCGCACGTCGGCGGGCGTGAGGGCGGGGTTGGCCTCAAGCCATGTGGCTATGATGCCGGTCACGGCGGGTGCGGCCATCGACGTGCCCTGCATGTAGGCGTAGTAGCGGTTGGCGCCGTTCCATTCGTAGTAGCAGGCTATGGGGTATGAGGCTATGGCGGCATCGTTTGACGATATGGCCGACACGGTGTAGCATCCCGGGGCGCTGATGTCGGGCTTCATGCGGCCGTCGGCCGTGGGGCCCGTGGCTGAGAACGACCCTATGTCGCCCACGGTCTCGCCCGTGCTGACGTGACCCATGTTCTCGGTGTCGAAGCCGTCGCGCGTGGCGTATGCTCCGACGGATATTATCTCGCGGCCCGTGCCGCCGATTTCGGCCACGGTCATTTCGGTGTCGCCGCCGGTCCATCCGTCAAGGCCGTTGTCGGTCAGGGTTACGTTGGTGGCGTCGGCCCACACGTCGGTGCGGCCGGCTGTCTCGGATATTATCTCGATGCCTACGACGTAGCCCGAGCGCAGGCCCGTAACGCCCGACGATACCAGCACGTGGGGCTTGTCGTTGAGGGGGCTCACTTCGGCGAAGGCGCTCATCAGGCCTGCCGAGCCGCTGAGTTCGGCCTCGGCCTCGCCGGGCTGCGAGCCGTCTGTGGCCACGGTCATTCTCTCGCCCACGGTGTTGCGCGAGGTGTTGTAGGTCAGCACGTTTACGGTGAGCGCCATGCCGGGCTCGCCCCATATCTCGATGTCGCCGCCGGCGGTTGTCGTGGACAGTCTGTTGGTGTAGTCGATGAACGTGCGCAGCGTGTCGGCCCGGCCGCCGTCAAAGGTCTTGGCGGCATGCAGCTTGTTGGCGCCGAAGTTGCCTGCCGAGCCTACTATCAGCCGGCCCGCGCCCTGCATGCCGTCGGCCAGCAGGTCGAAGGTGGATGTGCCGTCGTGCGGGCCGCTCTGGTTGCCCAGGCTCATGTTGATGACGCACGGCTTGCCTTCTTCTTCGGCGTATCGGTAGATGTAGGCTATGGCGTCAGAGAGGTTGACGTTGTTGGCTGTCCCTGCTCCCGCCATGCTGACAAGCACGATGTCGGCGCCGGGGGCTATGCCGTAGTATCCGCTCCCGGTGTCGGCTCCGGCTGCTATGCCGGCCACGTGGGTGCCGTGAGAGTTGGTCGTGACGTCGCCCGCGGCGGTCAGTATGGCTTCGGTTGTGGCCAGCTCGCCACCGTAGGTGAAGCCTTCGGGAGGCGTGCCGCCGCTGTATCCCTGCTCCCACACCCGCTTTATGCGCAGTGTGCCGCGGTCGGTGTCGTAGAAGTCGGGATGGGTGTAGTCGAAGCCTGAGTCTATTATTCCCACCACGACGCCCTTGCCCGTGTATGCCGCGGGCAGGTCAGTGCCCGCGTTTACCTTGTCGGCTCCCGTGGCGGGGCGCACGGTGTCCATCATCTGCATCACGGGCACGCCCGTCTGCACGTATTTGACGCAGCCGAGGGCTGCCACGGCTTCGAGCGAGCCGGCCGGTATGCGTGCCGTGACCACCGAGCCGGCCCGGGTGTTCACCTCAACGCCGAGCCGCGAGAGAGCGGCCGGGTCGGTGCCGGCCTCGAGATATATGTATGCCGGCACGAGGTCGGGGGCCGTGGCGCGTGTCGGCGCAGCCGTGCCTTGCCGCGCGATGAGCTTGCGGGCATACACGGACAGCTTGCTCTGGGCCCCGGCCTGCTGCAGGCCGAGGCACGCGAGCGTCAGTATGACGATTTGTCTGAACATAGGCTGTTGTTTGCGGTTGTTGTCATTTCAGTATGGCTATCTTGCTTGTCGACGGCGAGCCGTTCTTCGTGCAGCGCACGAGATACATGCCTTTGGGCAGGGTGAACTCCGTGGTCTGTCCGCCGTATGAGCGCACCATGCGTCCCGACATGTCGTAGACGGCCACGGCGTCGCATCCGCCGGGTATGCTTACGCGGTTGCCGCTGACGCTTACGCGCATGCTGCCTGCCGTTACGGGAGCCTGGGTTATGCCTGTCGTGGTGTTGTCGGCGCACATCTTGACGGCACGCACGTTGTAGACGGGAAATTCTACCATGTTGTTGTCAACCGAGTATTTGCCGACGATGGCCACGATATACATGTCTTTCGTGCTGACGGGTATCGACGGCAGTTCGTCGTCCGCGTACGTGCCCTTGAAGTATGTCGACACGATTTCCTCGGGCAGGGTGTAGTCCACGGGCACGCTGATTGTCGAGCCTTTCTCGAGATATATGCGTCCGCCGAAGTCGCCTATCAGACTGCCGCGGTAGACGTAGCGGTGTACGTAAGAGTCGTTTCCGCCCATCTGCATGGCCACGATGGAGTCTTGGACGATGAACAGTGACAGCAGCGTGGTGTCGGCGTCGGGCATCACGTGGGTGAAGATGTCGACCGAGCCTTGTACGCGGCGTGAGGACTCGTCGTATTTCGTGTTGACATTTATGCCTACGTACGGCTGTATTGAGGATGCGGTGTTGAGCATGTCGAGGACGGTGCCGGTCGACACGTTCTGTACGGGCACCGAGCTTGATTCTCCTGCCATGCGGTTTACCATGAATGCCGGCGCGTAGGTGCCGTCGGAGCCGTAGAAATTGAGGTAGAAGGTCTCTTCGGACATTGTGAAGTTATCGGGGGCGAAGCCTATGTGGTGGAACACTTCCACCACGTCGCCGTCATACTGCTCGAGGGCGGCTTCGATGGCATGGTGGCCGGTGGGACAGTTAGAGCATGACTGCCCTGTGAAGCCTTCAAGAAGCACGGCGCGCTGCATGTCGGCCGGATACATGTAGATGTCGGCACGGGTGCTGTTGTCGCCGCTCTCGTCGTCGGAGCCTGAGCCGTTGATGTTCTCCACGGTGATTTCTATGGGCAGGTCGCCGCTTTCGTCGGAGGTGTATTCGGGAAACTCGATGTCGAAAGTCTCGTTGCTGCCCACGTTGAGGCCTGTGTACGGATAGCGCTGCTGCTCGCCGTTACCCATGCTGAACACGACGTCGAAGCTGGTCAGCGGCTCTGTGCCGAAGTTGAACAGCTGTCCGTTGTACTTATAAGGCGTGCCGGCCAGATAGTAGCCGTTGGCCGAGAAGTTTTTCACTATCACGTCGGTGAACTGTGCGTCGTCGAGAATGAGCTGGATGCAGGCGCAGCCCAGGTCCTGGCCATAGGCATCGGCCCAGCCCGAGCCGGTGTAATAGAAGGAGCGGTCGGCAAGCTCCATCGAGCGGTCAAACTGCAGCGGGCGGTAGGCCGTCAGCGACGTGAGGGTGTATCCTATGTAGAGTACGTCCTCGTTGCCGATGGTGTAGGGCGTGTCGAACGTGAACTCACGCCATGAGGCCGTGCCGCCGTCGGCACTCTGGGTGTAAGCCGGCGTTGCGTCGAGGTCGGTGGTGACGAAGAACGTCAGATTCTCCATGTTTCGTGTGCCGAACACGGCGCGCACGCCTTTGATGGTCTTTCCGCGCAGCATGTCGAGCTTCTCTTTAGGCAGCTTTATGGCGAGACCCTGGGTCTCGGACGTGCCGAAGCGCACACCGCCGGTGCGGTCAAAGTCGGTGTTGGTATAGCCTATATATGTGTCAGCCGCAGCCGGTGCGCCCAGCAGTGTGGCGAGACACAGTGTGGTCAGAATCTTTTTCATGTTCAGGGTTGTTTGGTTGTTAAGCGGAAACGCCCGAAGTCACAGTCGTAATTCCGGGCGTTTCCTGATGTTTGTAATTAAGTTTTTTTTAAATTTATCTCTTTACCATGAGCCTTACGGTCTTCACACCGCCGTCGGCCTTTATCTTGAGGATGTACATGCCGGGAGCGTATGACGACACGTCGAGGCGGTTGCCATTGCATGTTCCGGCGAGTACGCCTTCAGATGTGTAGGCGGTGATGCTTTCCACGTCGGCGCCTTCTACGGCCACGTAGTCAACGGCCGGGTTGGGATATACGCGGAGGTCGGCTGTGATGACGTTGCCTATGCCTGTGGCCGGGATGTCGCCGAGAGTGAAGAATACGGTGTTGCCGCGCACTTCGCCTATGCCGGTGTAAATGGCGTCAATGGCCACGCGGTGCTGTGCGTCGGGGTCGGCGTCGGCACCGAAGTCGTAAGTGTATGCCGTCTCTGCCACGGGTGAGGCGTTGACAGCCGTGCCGTCAATGCGCACGTTGTAACCGTCGACGGGCAGCGGCTCTGCGTCGGGAGCAACGGCCACCATTCCAATCATCCAGTTGCCTGTGGTTGAGCCGCTTACCTGACTGAACGATACGCCGCCGTCAACCGAATAAAGGTTGGAGTATCCTGACATTACGGGCAGGTTGTCGCATCCGAGCGGACCCATTTCGGGTATTCCGTCGAAGCAGTCGAGGTCAAGGGTGTATTCGGCATTCTCTTTGAGAGTCACCGGCTGTTCGAGAGTCACGGTGTTCCACTGTCCGAGTTCGTAGTCGTTGATTTCAACGTAGGCCACTTCGTTGCCGTTCTCGCGCAGCGTGAACGTGAATATGGCGTCGTTGACGGGATAGAAGCGCAGCTGCGTGATGTTGTATCCGCCGAGACCTTTCAGCTTGTCGTCTGAATATATGGCGCGTGCCACGTAGCCGTAATTGCTTGATTCTGATCCGGCCACGGTCTGGGCGTATGTGTCGCTGCAGTACGATATGTTGTTGGCATCGTCGTCCATCGGGGCGTTCCACTTGAAGTTCACCGTGCCGTCCGTGCCTGCTACCTCGACGTCTGATATTGCCGGCAGGGCATTCTTGTCGGCGGCTATGCTTACGGTCGTTCCTACCTTGTCTGATATGCGGCCGTCGGCATATTCGGCTTCAACTTCGTAAGTATATTCTCCGTCGGCGATGTTCTTGTCGACGTAAGACATGTCTTCGGTGCTGCCCAGCAGCTCGCCGTTTGAGTAAATGTTGTATTGCTTTATGGCGTCGATGTCTTCACCGTCGGCCTCAGAAGAGAGAATCATGTTGAGGGCGAAGGTTATGTTGAACACGTAGCCTCCGGCCTTAGACTCCTCTGAGAGAGAGTAGAACTCTGACTCCGAACTGAGGTGTACAAGGTCGCTGTATCCGGGCAGGCATGTGTTTTCGACCATGCCCACAACGTTGCTGTTCTCCACGTTGGTCGGTACGGTCACGGCTATCGCGCATGTTACGTCGTCGGTGAGCGATGACACTTCTACCGGCGTGTCGAGTACAACGACGTTCTCCGTGCCGTAGTTGAGTTCCTGGGTTATGGGCTGTGAGTATATCAGATTGCTGCCGTCGTATATCTTCACTTCCCACGAAGTCTGTGCTGTGCGCGGTATGAAGGATACTTTTGATATTTTGTAGCCGTCGTACACGTCCATCTCTTCCTTGTTGAATTTGATGGCGAACTCGAACGAGTTGTTGCCTCCTCCGAATCCGATTATGTCAGCCTCAGAGTCGTAGTATTTCTTGTCAATGAGGTTGGTTGACGGAGCCTTCCATGTGAGTGATGCGCTGTTATAGCCTTTTTGTCTTGCGAAAGGCGAGCGTGGGGCTGATACGGGCTTTTCGGCTATCGTTATGCCGGCTTCGTCGGTCTTGGCAGACTCTGTGTCGCCGTAAACGGCAGTCACGGCATAGCTGTAGTCGCCCAGGCTCAGCGAATTGTCCACATAGTAGGTGTCGGTCACGGGCTCGGCATTGATTTTCTCGCTTCCGCGGTATACGTTGTATCCTGTAAGGTTGTCGGGGTTGTTGATGGGCGCTTTCCACATCAGCTTGGCTGCGGGCATGCCGTCGACCTGTGCCACTTCGAGGGCTGCAGGCTGTCGCGTGGCTATGTTCTGGTCGAGCTGCAGTATGAGCGGATGTTCATACATTTCTGTGCTTGCGGTTGCCACTGACAGGGTCTTGCCGTCAGAAGAGGCTGCGTTGAACGCTATCATCTGGGCTATCGGCAGTCCGCTGACGTCGGTGCCGACGCTGTTGAGATAGTCTTCAAGCTTCATGGCCGTGCCGTCGAAATACACCGTTCCGTATGAATTGCCCTGCATGTCCTGCTCATAGCCGTACACGCGCAGGCTGTCGTCCATGTATGTGTAAGAGTAGTTCCAGGGGATGCTCTTGTCGTAGTAGCCGATGGATATGTTCTCTCCGGTCTCTACATTGTATATACCGCCGTCATGCAGCAGATATTTACCGTCGCTGGTGAAGTTGCGTCCCGCACGGAACGGGCTGCCTTCCTCTTCGTCGCAGAGGTATGTGCTTTCGCCTGTCTCCACGTCCCACATTACCGACACGCGGGTGCCTTCTGATTTCAGAGTGTATGTCCATCCTGAAGCTTTCGTGCCGTCATCTGAGATTCCGTTCACGGCTCCGGCATATTCGTTGCTCAGCACCTTGTATATCTTGCCGTCTTTCCATATTACGGGTGTCCACATGCCCTCGCTGTTGTATATCGCGCCGCCTATCCAATGTCCGTCGGCACTGATGGCGATGGCCTGTCCGTCGTACTGGGCGTTGGGTACATCGTATCCGTCGATGGGCTCGAGCGTGTGCCAGCTGCCGTCCTTGTAATATCCGCATACGGTGATTGGGGCGCCGTTGGGTGCTACGGTGTAGTCGGGGCATGTTCCCACTACGGTGCCGTCGTCAGCCACGTCGTATGCCAGTGACTGGTCGTTGTTTCTGGTCAGCAGTTCTGCCTCGTTATTCTCAAGATTCCAGCGGAAAGCGTAAGTGCTGCCCATGCCGTTCATGAAATAGCCTGCTGCCCATTTTCCGTTGGGTGATACGGATGTTACTGTGTAGTCACGCAGTTCATACCCGTAAATGGGCAGAACGCCGTTGCTCCCGTCAGCCGTCGCGCCGAGCGCGGTCATGGCGAAGAGCATGGTTGCTAGAAAGTGTTTGTTCATAAGAAATGTTGTTGATGGTTTTGGTTTAATTAGTGAATATTTTGCGTGTGCAGATATGTCTGCCCTGTACTGCCCGTACTATGTGGCACCGGCCTTTGTCTGATGACAGCTGCAGGCTGACCGTGTTTCCCCGGCCTGACACCTTGTGTGTCATCACGCCGTCGGTTCCGCATACGGTGATGGTGTAAGGCTCGTTGCTGTCCGGAAGACAGATGTCGAGCTTGCCGCCGGTCAGCCTCATGTCTATCATGCTGTTGCCGCTGTCGGCTGTCACGCCGCCTATGCCGCTGGACAGTTCGGGGATGTCGGCCTTGGCTATGTTGAAGACTTTGCCCGTAAGGGTGTTCATGACATAGACCACGGCAAACAGGTCGTCGGTTGACCTGAGGTTGTCGGGCAGAGTCATGGTGTGGGCATATTCGTAGGTCTCGCCTTCTTCGATGGTTGCCGGCAGGCTGCCTTCCACTCCGGTGAATGCCGTTGAGCCTTCGCGCGGGATGTTGTGGAAGAACATCAGTTTTTCGGGAATGTACAGCGGCAGGTAGTAATATTCGCCGTTGTTTATCTGTGTGCTGTTGTTCACCTGTATGGTTGAGTCTGTTCCCTCAACGGTTTTCTCGATGATGGCGAATCCTAATTTGTAGCGTCCGTCGGTGTTGTCGTATGCGGTGGCAAACTGTGTGCGTGTGTTGAACGTAATCCGGCCGGGCTGCTGTTCCGAAGGCGTTACGTCCATTTCCACGAATGCCGGCACTTCCAGGGCCAGAGCTTTGTTGTACCGTTCCTCGTCGAATACGGAGCCTACGGTGATTGTTGTGTTGTCGCGGTTGAAGATGTAGGCCGGTATGCTGGATATCCATCGTGAGATGCCGTTGTTATAGTCGTTGCATGTCAGTTTGTCACGTGTGTGAACGGCTATCACAAGAACGTCTTCGCCAAGTCTTTCTTTCATTTCGTTGCCTTGCAGCGTGCCTATCGGACAGAAGTTGCACCATGTGCCGGTGCCTTCTTCGGCGAGCAGAATCTTAGGATAGTGCGAGCAGAACAGGCTGTCGCTGTACAATGTCACGGCATCGCCGCCTTCGGCTGGTATGGCCCGCAGGCTGTAGTGTGACACGTTGTTGAGGCTTACGGGTATGTCGAAGTTGTAGTCGAGCTGTTCGCCTGTTGACAGTCTGCGTTCCACGGTCATGGTCTGCGTGCCGTCATCCGTGACACATTCTATCGCCTTCACTTCGACGGGCGAGCTGACGTTGGTTATCGTGCCGCTGACAGGTGCGGTGGGCGATGCCGAGCCTACGAAGCGGCGTGACGTGTCGTCGGTGATGAATCTGCTGTCGTTCAGTTCGCCCACGGTGATGTTGTCTATGGCCAGTATGAATTTGTTCTCGCTTGTGGCGACAAAAGCGATGTATATGTCTTGTCCGGCATATTCGGCCAGCGGAAGTGCCCGTGTCTGCCAGGTGTATTGCTCGCCGTCGATTCTTGCCAGTTCCTTGAATGTCGAGGGGTCGGTCGAGACGGTTGACACCATCACCTTGTAGCTTTCGCGCAGGTCGTAGTGTATTGACTTTGCGTCCCACCGCAGTGCCGCGTCTGCGCTTTCGATGTGTATGGCAGGTGTTATCATCCAGTTTTCCACGGGATAGTCATACTGGCATGACGAGAAGCTGAAGGCTGCGTTGTTGGCTTTTGTGTCAACGGGATTGGCCGCCCAGCTGCCGCTTGTTTCTACCCGCTGGTAGTTTGACACGGCCACGGGATTGTCATCCATGTCTATGAGCGTGAAGTCTGACGGGATGCCTTTGTCAAAGTCAGCTTCGAGATACGTTTTCACCTGTGCGCCGGCGGCCACGCTTGTGCCGGCGGCCATCAGGAGAATTATGGTGCGGATGCTCATTGTGCTTTTACTTTTGTAGGTTAGGTTATGGAAAAAAGGCAGTGCATGCCCCATGCCGCCGGCATGAATGTATGCACTGTCTTTGTTATGCCTGTGTTACTTTGAGAACTTCAAGGCTGTGTTCTTTCCGTTTATTGTTATGAACGCTATATGCACTCCGCCCGGCAGTGATGATATGTCGGCCCGGTCAGTGTTTCTGTAAGTGGCCTCTTTTGTGCCGGCTGCGTTGAACACTGTTATCTCAGATGCCGTTGCTCCGTTCACGATTATCTCATTTCTGTTGATCGATATGCCGTCGGCAACGTCCTGGGTTACTGAACCGATTGAAGTCGTCAGTTCGTGTACGTTGACGTGGATTGTGTCTGAGTTAACCTTGCCGTAGTGGTAAACGGTCTGTATGAAGATGTCTTCCTCGTCAAATCTGAACGTCAGTGTGTACTGGGTGTCCTGTCCGTCTTCAGCGTTGTTTTCTGCGGCGCGCATGCCCAGCTGGGTGATGAAGACGTTGTAGCGCTGGAACATCAGGTCTTCGTCGTAGTCGGGAGCGTCCCATGCCACGGTGACGAGGTCGCTGCCTGTCGAGTTGTCGTAGTTTACGACGCGGAGGTTGGTGGCTGCGGGCAGTTCGACGTACGGGTTGACGTCAACTATGTTTGACACGTTGTATGTCTCTTCCTCGCCGGTAATTTCGTCAGACATTATTGTCTGTACCATGTAGTCGTAGCTGCCGTTGGGCACGTTCTTGTCGATGTATGTTATGCGGCCTGTGTTCGGGTCGAATGCTCCTTCGTCACTCATCTTGACGTTGGCGATGAGGAAGCCGTGGCGGTAGATGTCGAACGATACTTCTCCGAAGCCCGGCACTGACGGAGCTGCGAATGACAGTTCGTAAGTGTTGATGTCGTTTTCAACCGGCTCGGCCTTGAGGTCGGTGGGAGCGTAAGCTGCGTCGTAGTATCCGTTGATGGTCACGTTGCTGTACAGATTCTTTGCCCAGCCGTTTGTGCTGTCGTATGAATATCCGATTTCTCTTACCTTGTTGGGGTCGCCGTCCACACATTCGTAAACGAGGCGTTTACTGCCTGTCTCGGTCCATCCGCCGTTACCGTCGCTCTTTGCCTTGTACAGAGTGTATTCTACCAGTGAGTCGTTTCTCCATGTCCAGTATTCAACTGTCTGCTTCACGCTGCGGTCGGCGTTCCACTTGGTGGCTTTTACCTTGTGGTTGTTCTCGTCATACTCAACGTCGGTCACGAACTTGTATGATTCATATGCGCCGTCGCCTACGATGAGCTTGGGCTGGTTGAAGCTTACGAAGTCAGAGTAAGTCTCCGAACTCATCACGTAGTCCTCGCCGCCGTACTGGTTGTAGTAGTCGGGCATCATCTTGGCCTGATATGTTGTCTGGCCTTCTTCGTCGTATTCATAGACGGTGTATGTGCCTGCTGCCACGTCGCTCTCCTTTACGAGTCGGCCGTTGTCGTCGTATTCATAAAGGATGGTGTCGTTCTTTGACTTGAATACGAAGTCCTCGCCGCTGTACTGGCCGTACTGCTCGCTGTGTGAGCTTATCATGCGGTGGTTGCTGTCGTAGTCGTACTTGGTGTAGCTCATTATCGTCCACTCGTCGCTCATGCCCGAGCCTGATTCGTCATAGTTGCGTCCCATGCGGGCTTCGCGTACCGGGTTGTTATACTGGTCATACCATATAATGGTGCGCTTCGAGGCCACGTCTTCGGGTACGTCGCCCATGGAGCTTCCCCATGTCTCCTCATACTTCACGCGCATGCCGTTGTCTTCGGGCTGCGGGTCTACGGGCTCGTCGCCGCCGCCGCCGCTGCTAAGCGTGGTTGACTTGGTGAAGGTCAGTCCGGCCATCGAGCTTTCGGGCAGCTGGCCGTCGAGCAGTGTGAGTTCGCCTGCGGCCGGGTCGATTACGGCGATGTTCTTGTTGCCCACGAAGTACAGCTTGCCTTCGTAGTATTCCATCGTCGTTGAAAGTATCGAGCCGCTGATGGTGCCCACTTCTCTCAGTTCGGTGCAGGTCTTGCCTTCAACGTTGTATGAGTAGAGAGTGATGTTGTTGGTGTAGGCTCCGAGTTCGCCTTGCTGTACGTAGCTTACGGCGTAGATGTTGCCTTCGCCGTCGGCGGCCATTGCGCTGAGCGGTGCCACGGTTATCGAGTCATAGCGCTCTACCGAGCCGTCTTCAAGGTCGACCGAGTAAAGCTCGCTTGTCTCCGACAGCCGGCGCAGGGCGAAGAGCTTGCCCGACACGGGGTCGTAGGTCATGTCGGTCACGGTGAATCCGGCGGTGTTGTCCGAGAGAGTTTTTATCTCGTTGGTCTCGAAGTTGAGCGTGCGGAAGTTGCCTGCGCTGAAGTCGCCCTCTACGTAGGCATAGTAAGTGTCGCCGACGGTCGCTCCGGCCTTGATGTAGAAGTCTTCCATCGACGATTCGTCGGTGGGTATGACGCAATACTCGCCCGTGACGGTGGCAGGGTCGGTCAGGTCGAACGAGAACATGCGTCCGTTCCATCCCTCAAATCCGGATGATGACGACGGCATGGTCTTCAGTCCGATGTAAGCTGTCTGAGCTTGCGTGCTGACGGGTACGGTCAGAGCCGCTCCTATACATGCTGTTAGGAATAGGTTTTTTAACATAAGCTGATAATTTTTAGTTTGACATTATACAAGTCCCCTTTCCGGCCGGTGTTTGCACCGTTGGGGGGCAAGTGGTTTTCTGTGTTTATATATGTTTTTTTCTGTACCTGCGTGGTATTAGCTGTAAGGTTTTGTAAAAATTGTTTTCCAAGATTCACATCTTGTGCTTTTTTTGTTTTAATTCTGTGCAAATATAATAATAAGATTAAAAAACACTTCTCTCGAAAGGTTAAAAGATGTAAAAGCATGTGTTTTTTAAATATTTAGTTTCTTATTCCTGCTTTTCGGTGGCTTTTTGTCAGCGTTTTTCGGCATGACGGTTTACATAAGTGTATTTTGTACTCTTTTTTTGTTTTATAATTTTATTGAAACGTTTCCGTTCCGTCTTGTTTTGCCCTGTGTTTTATGTTAAACCCGAATCGGTCATCAGACCGCTCAAAGGTTCTTTTTCTGACACATCCTCGTGGCGGGGGTGTCGCGGCAGGGCGGTTTCTTCCGTGTTCTCCTTATTCCTTAATATATATGTCGGTTGTGTTTCCGGCCTTGAAGTCCGGTTTCGCGCCAGTTCCTGACGCGCGTTTGCCCGCCTTGCGTGCGTGGCGCCGGGCTGCTTTTCACATCGTTATTCATCTTGTTTGTAACGTGTTGAAACCCAGTGCGTTGCAAAAGCTGGCCTTTTGTGCCCCGAAAGACGGTCTTTTACAAAGCAAAAGCTGACCTTTTGCAGCGCAAAAGGTCAGCTTTCTTGTTCATCCGCAAATGTGTTGGATGAACAAACACTTTATCTATAACTAAATCATACCATAAAACGCCGCCTTTGTAGGGACATAATTTATTATGTCCGCAAGCTCTGAAAGAGCTTTTAAACATCTAAATGTCAATAAAATACGTTTCTTACGAAACGTGCGGACATAATAAATTATGTCCC
>CALNFG010000039.1 GCA_939792625.1 uncultured Prevotella sp. | reverse complement strand
CACTCTTCAATTCTATTCTGTGTATCAATCAGATACAGCTTTTTTAATTATCCGAAATGCAAAGATAATACAAACCGAATGAATTGCAAAATAAAAACGAGTGAAACGAGATTTTATTTTCATTTCTGAGATGCAGCTTATCTTATCAAAAGATAATGCAAATCGAATGAAATGCAAAATAAAAACGGCAGAGACACGCTTTCCTGCCACTTCACAAAAGGCAGGCCTTCACAACGCAAAAGACCGCCTGTCGCAAAGCCGGTGACATCCGCCGAACATACATGCAGGCGCATATATATATTAAGGTAATAATCTCTATAAATTCTTCTGTCCCACAAATTCCATAAATACTCTAACTTCCATTAAACCCGAGTATCGTGACTTTCCGGATATTCATAAAACGAAAGATATTTTACTTTTCTTTCGCACAATCGAATTTTTGCATTATCTTTGCAATAATATTTATCTATGATGGAAGTGGAGGCAAATAAATTTAATCTTCTTGACAACATAAAAACTCCCTATGACTTGAGGAAGTTGAAAGTAGAACAGCTCCCACAGCTTTGCAGGGAGCTGAGGGACGACATACTGAAAGAACTGTCGGTCAATCCGGGCCACCTCGCTTCAAGCATGGGGGCGATAGAACTTACCGTAGCCCTGCACTACGTCTACGACACGCCGGAAGACAGGCTGGTATGGGACGTGGGACATCAGGCATACGGGCACAAGATACTGACAGGCAGAAAAGACAGCTTCTGCACCAACAGGAAGTTGCACGGCATTATGCCGTTTCCATCGCCGCTGGAAAGCGAATATGACACTTTCACCTGCGGACACGCTTCTAACTCTATATCGGTGGCGCTGGGTATGGCCGTCGCTGACAAAAAGACCGGTCACAACGACAGACACGTGGTAGCCATAATAGGCGACGGCTCGATGAGCGGCGGACTGGCCTTCGAGGGCCTCAACAATGTGTCGACCACGCCCAACGACATGCTCATCGTGCTGAACGACAACAACATGAGCATAGACCGCAGCGTTGGCGGACTGAAGCAGGCCTTACTCAAGCTCAACACAAACGAGACCTACAACCGCATGAGGTTCAAGGCGTCGAAGTGGCTTTATTCCAAAGGTTATCTCAACGAAGACCGCCGCAAGGGTATAATAAGACTGAACAACGCGTTGAAGTCGGCCATCAGCCATCAGCAGAACATCTTCGAGGGGCTCAACATTAGATACTTCGGCCCCTTTGACGGGCACAACATAATCGAACTGGTGCGCATCCTGCGCCAGCTCAAAGAAATGAAAGGCCCGAAACTGCTCCACCTGCACACCATTAAAGGTCACGGATATGCTCCGGCTGAGAAAGATCCCACCGTGTGGCACGCGCCGGGGAAGTTTGACATCGAGGCCAAGACGCGCATCGTGGCCGACGAAAACGGCGTGCCGCCGAAATTCCAGACCGTGTTCGGAGAGACTCTGCTGGAACTGGCAAAGAGTAATCCGCGCATAGTGGGAGTGACACCGGCAATGCCAACGGGATGTTCGATGAACATCATGATGAAGGCCATGCCCGACAGAGTGTTTGACGTAGGCATAGCCGAAGGCCACGCCGTAACCTTCTCGGCAGGCATGGCGAAAGAAGGACTGCAGCCATTCTGCAACGTGTACAGCGCCTTCGCACAACGCGCATACGACAACATAATACACGACATGGCCATACTCAATCTGCCCGTAGTGTTGTGTCTCGACCGCGCGGGACTGGTTGGCGAAGACGGAGCCACACACCACGGCGCATTCGACATAGCCGCACTGAGGCCCGTACCCAACCTCACCATTGCATCACCGCTGAACGAACACGAGCTGCGCAACCTGATGTACACGGCGCAACTTGACGGCAAAGGAGCCTTTGTGATAAGATATCCGCGAGGACACGGCGTACTCACAGACTGGCGCAACAAGCCGGAGGAGATAACCGTGGGTACGGGACGCCGCATGAAAGACGGCGAACGCATAGCCGTGATGACCGTGGGCCCGATAGGTAACAACGCTGCCGCGGCCATAGCCGCCGCAGAACGTGAAAACACGTCACTGCACATAGCCCACTATGACATGAGATTCATAAAGCCGATGGACGAGAATCTGCTCGAGGAAGCAGGCAAACGGTTTGACACGATAATAACCGTGGAAGACGGAGTGCGCAACGGCGGCTTCGGCTCGGCTGTCCTCGAATGGATGGAAGACCACGGATACAAAGTCAGGATAATAAGACTGGGCCTGCCGGACAGATTTATAGAACACGGCACTGTGGCCGAACTGCAGCACATCGTAGGCATAGATGCAGAGTCGATAGCCGCCACCATTGCCGAAGCCGCTTCCGCGCTGCCGGCATGACATAAAAAATTTAACCAACAGAAAAGAAGATGAAAATCATCATTGCAGGAGCTTATGCCATAGGCACACACCTGGCAAAACTGCTGTCACGCAACGACCAGGACATAGTTCTCATAGACGAAGACGAGGAAAGACTCAACAACGTGAGCAGCGACTACGATCTGATGACCGTACACGCTTCGCCTACAAGCATCAAGGCCCTGAAAAACGCAGGTACGGGCAGTGCCAACCTGTTCATTGGAGTGACGCCGGACGAGAACATGAACATGAACAGCTGCATCATTGCAAAGGCACTCGGCGCAAAAAAGACTGTGGCGAAGGTGAACAACTATGAGTTCATGGCACCTGAGGTAAAAGGATTTATGGGCAACGTAGGTATCGACTCGCTGATATATCCGGAAAATCTTGCTGCCAACGACATAGTAAACGGTCTGAAAATGAGCTGGGTAAGACAACGGTGGGACGTACACGACGGAGCATTGATAATGCTCGGCATAAAGCTGAGAGAGGCTTGCCAGATATTGAACGAGCCGCTGAAAGATCTCTGCAAGCCAGAATCTCCGTATCATATCGTAGCCGTAAAGCGCGGCGACGACACGATAATTCCGCGTGGCGATGACGTTCTTAAAATATACGACATGGCTTACTTCATGACCACACGCAACTACATACCTTATATAAGGAAGATTGTGGGCAAGGAGAACTACGTTGATGTGAAGAACGTCATGGTGATGGGCGGCGGCAACACAGCCATAAGAGCTGTGCAGATAATGCCCGAATACATGAGCGTGAAGATTTTCGAGTCAGACGAAAAGCGCTGTGAACAAATCAACGAACAGATAGACACGGACAGAGCGATGGTGATCAACGGCGACGGACGTGACATATCGCTGCTGATAGAAGAAGGAATAAAGAACACACAGGCATTTGTGGCCCTGACGGGCAATGCCGAAACAAACATCCTGGCCTGCCTGACGGCCAAAAGACTCGGTGTGCGCAAGACCATCGCAATGGTAGAGAACATCGACTATGTGAAGATGGCCGGAAGTCTGGACATCGGCACAATAATCAACAAAAAAGCCATCGCAGCGAGCCATATATACCAGATGATGCTCGATGCTGACGTGAAGAACACACGTTTCCTTATGACAGCCAATGCCGATGTAGCCGAATTTACCGCACAAGAAGGCTCCAAAGTGACAAAGAAAAAAGTGTTTGAACTTGGCCTGCCACACGGAACAACCATCGGAGGACTTGTACGCAACGGTGAAGGACATCTCGTATCGGGTGGCTCGCAGATAGAAGCAGGCGACATTGTGGTGGTATTCTGCCATAACGTCAATATGTCGAAAATAGAGAAATTCTTCAATTAAAGCGTAACGATGATAAACTTCAAACTGGTTTACAAAATCATCGGCTCTTTACTCTTCATAGAGGCGATAATGATGCTGTCATGCCTGCTGGTATCAGTTTATTACCACGAAGACGACATCCTGGCTTTTCTAATAACAATAGCTGTCACCGTACTTGCAGCCATCGGTCTGAAATATAAAGGCTACAACGCGGAGAACAGCATGGGCCGGCGCGAGGCTTACCTGCTGGTTACGTTGATATGGATAATATTCAGCGCGATAGGAGCGCTGCCATTCGTCATAAGCGGATATCTTACAAGCTTTACCGACGCGTTCTTTGAAACGATGTCGGGCTTCACGACAACCGGTGCCACGATAATAGATGACGTCGAGGCACTCCCCCACGGGCTGCTGTTCTGGCGTTCGCTGACCCACTGGATAGGCGGTTTGGGCATAATGTTCTTCACCATAGCCATACTTCCCTCACTCGTAGGGGGAAGTGTCAAAGTGTTCTCTGCCGAAGCCACAGGCCCTATCAAAAGCAAGCTGCATCCGCGACTCAGCACAACTGCAAAATGGATATGGGCCATATACCTTATTCTCACGGCAGGATGTGCGGCGTGCTTCTACCTGTTCGGGATGAACATTTTCGACAGTATAAATCATTCCATGTCAATAACGGCCACAGGCGGATTCTCTACTCATAATGCAAGTCTGTCCTTCTTCGATTCTGCCGCGATAGACTATACGGCAGCCATCTTCATGATACTGTCAGGCATCAACTTCTCGTTGCTGTACATCCTGCTGTTCAAGGGCAAGGTAAAAGACTTTATCAAGGACTCAGAACTACGCTTTTATCTGATGGTGATATTGCTCTCTACATTGTTCATCACCGTCATGCTGACGTCAGAAAACGACTTCACACCGGCTTATGCCTTCAGATGTGCGCTGTTCCAGGTGACATCATACATCTCCACAACCGGTCTTTTCAACACTGATGCCGCACTATGGCCACACATAACATGGGTTGCACTCACTGTATGTATGGTGTTCGGCTCATGCGCCGGCAGCACAAGCGGCGGTATAAAGTGTATCCGCGGAGCCATGCTGACCCGCATCATACGCAACGAGTTCAAACACATCCTGCACCCGAGAGCCGTCATCCCTGTAAAATTAAACGGCACAAACATACCATATCAGGCACAAACCACACTGCTGGTATTCCTTTCTCTTTACGGCATAACATGTATCCTGGCATTCTTCTGTTTCCAGATGATGGGAATAGAAAGCACCAACGCCATCACGATAGCCATAAGCAGCGCAAGCAACGTAGGCCCGGCTCTTGGCGAGGAAATAGGTCCCACTATGTCGTGGAGCAGTCTGCCTGATGCCGCTAAATGGATATGCTCATGCCTGATGCTGATGGGACGACTCGAATTTTTAAGTGTCATAGTGCTGTTCACACGTGCATTCTGGAAAGAAAACTAAACAAGAATAACAAAGGCCTGCGGCCGACTCCAACAAAAAACCAATAAGTTATGGAACCTATCAAATTCTGCCCCTTGCTCAAAGAGACATTATGGGGAGGCAACAAAATCGTCAGCTTCAAGCACATAGAAGGCCATCAAGACGAACAAATCGGTGAAAGCTGGGAAATATCCGGCGTTAAAGGCAGTGAAAGCATTGTTGCCAACGGACCGTACAAAGGAAAAACACTTACCGAAATGGTTGACAGCATGAAAGACAAACTTGTCGGTACCGACAATTACAGACGTTTCGGCAACGAATTTCCGCTGCTCATCAAATTCATTGATGCCAAACAAGACCTGTCAATACAGGTACATCCCGATGACGAAAAAGCACGTAAATACGGACTCAGAAATGGCAAGACCGAGATGTGGTTCATAATGGATTCAGAGAAAGATGCCTTCTTGCTGTGCGGACTAAAGGAAAAAATAACGCCCGAGCAATACACTAAAATGGTAGAAGAAGGAACTATATGTGATGCAATAGCCAAATATCCGGTCAAGGCCGATGACTGTTTCTTCATCCCGTCAGGCAGAATACACAGCATTGGCAGTGGCAGTTTCCTGGCCGAAATACAGCAGACCTCTGACGTGACTTACAGGATATATGACTTCAACCGCCGTGACAAGAACGGCAACCTGCGTGAACTTCACACCCAAAAAGCGGCCGAATGTATAGACTATTCTGTGCAGAAAAACTACCGGAACGAATATGTGCCGACAAAAAATCAAGGAGTATCACTGGTAAACTGCAAACACTTCTGTACAGCAGTATACGACCTTGACCAGCCTATGACACTCGACTACAGCGAACTGGACAGCTTCGTAATAATCATCGGCATAAAAGGCGAAGGTGTATTCAACGACAATGAAGGCAACACCACAACACTGCATGAAGGCGAAACAATGCTCATACCGGCAACAACAAAGACCTTGAATGTCAGTGGCACAATAAAAATACTTGAGACTTACGTGTAGAGTTTTTTAGCAGACGAGTAACAAGCAGACAAGCAGACAAGGAGATTTGCAGACAAGTGACGAGCAGACAAGTGACGAGCAGACAAGTGACAAGCAGACAAGGAGATTTGTCTTACCGCTTGTCTGCCCGTAGGCTAATCTCCTTGTCTGCTCGTCACTCGTCTGCTCGTCTGCTTGTACCTTGTCTGCTGCCAATCAGAAAACTCTCTATATCAGCCTGCATTCTGCGGAAAGGGGCTGACACAAGATATCCCATGTTCTTTTTCAGCATCTGCTCTATGTCCTGCACACTGTGAGAATAGCATGACAGTTCATTACGCATCTGTGTGGCATGTACGGCCTGCCGCCGTATCTCGGCCTCACGCTCACGTATCAATATGCCGCATACTTTGGTCATAACAGGCATCACAATCTTATCAAACAGATGATGTCCCTGTATATATAAATATGTGGTATCAGGGGTGACTCCGAGTTCAACAAGCTCTTTCTTCAATTTCAGATAAGACTCCTTCGCGTCAGGATACTTGCGGCGAAGCCAGTTGACCTTCTTCCACACCTTGTTTTTCAAATGCGCGATGGCACTTTCAGGCGAATTGACATTAAAGCCCCCAATCTCTACCACTTTATTAAACTCTGTGATGGTAAACTGCCCGTAGATGTTTCTTCGATAATGCCATATCGACCATACGAACAGTGGAAATATCACTTCACTGTATTGACGCATGAAATCAGAGAAGTCAAACACGGCATGATCATTAAGAGTTACCATGACGCATACATTATGCAGCGAAGGCGCATAACACTGAAGATTTTCTATTGAATAAGCATAAGTATGAAATATGCACCGATTGGAGATGATGTTTCTTGACGTCTCGGTTGCTCCCTGCATCAGATAATCATAGTCGGCATCAACACATGCAATCATATCATCACCCACTCTGCCGTACAACAGATTCATCAGTACGGAACGCTTGCCGCGCTCAAGCGTAGTGTGCGACGGCAGCATGACCTCAAAATAACGGGTGTCATCCTCATAAATGCCGAGCAGAGTGCGCCAGAAAAGCACGTCATCGTAACTTTCCACATAAGCTACTATGCGCCGTCTGGCGTTCTTCGACTTCAACTTGTTGGCCGCCCTTATATATTCGGAAGATATGTTATCAGTCAGTCGCTTTGTCATGGTAGGCATGAGGTTTTAAGGTTTGTAAGGTCTTAAGGTTTTGCGGTATCAGGTCATACGGATGCAGGCATCAGGTTTTGTACGGTCTTAAGGTTTTTGTACGGTCTTAAGGTTTTGCGGTATTAAGGTCTTGCGGTTATCAGGTCATACGGATGCGGGTATAATCTTACGGTTAAACAGCTGCTCACCCTCATAACCCATAACCGTAAGACCCATAACCGTATAACCTCATAACCGTAAGACCCCATAACCCCATAACCCCATAACCGTACAAAACCGTACACCACCTCAATCCACAATATCGCTTACTTCCGTTATCTTATCCATCCATCCGTTCATCACGACAGCCGGCGAGTGTGTGGTCAGTATTATCTGGACATTGGGATTAAGACTGAGTATCAGGTCAATCAACCTTTTCTGCCATTCCACGTGAAGACTGACCTCCGGCTCATCCAGGAACAGGACGTACGGCTGATTGTCTTCAATCAGCACGGTCAGCAGAATGACGAGCATCTGTTTTTCGCCGCTTGACAACTGGTACGGATATAAAGTCTCGCCGATTTGCGAGAAACGTATCTCATTTTCCGTCCGGATAATCGTCTTGCCCGTATCCGAGAAGAGGTCGTCAATAAGGTCCTGAAACTTCTTCTTGGGTCCGGATATCTCCTGCGCCCTCGCCGCCGCATCCGGCGCCCCGCCCTGCAAAACGGATATTATGCGGTTGCCCACGTTAACCTGATAGTCAAGATATTTACGCTGGAGCTTGAACAGCTGCCAGTCAAGCTCGGTCACAAGGTTAGCCCCCACCTCGCTCAGCATGTCGGCGTTGAGCAGCGGGCGGTCAAACGAGCGTATCACGTCATAACGTATGTGCGCCGCCTCCGGCGGACTTACCGTAAGATGCACGCCCTTCACCCTGTGTCCCGCCACTTCGCCGCACGCACCGATGCTCTTCACCACCTTATTCAATATAGTACTCTTGCCGACACCGTTGATGCCGCTCAGTATGTTTACCTTACGGTCGAGCTGCCACACCACATGCCGGCGCCCGCTCCAAAGAGAATCTATCTCGATGTGAGATATGTAATCGGCGTATTCTTGCATAATATCAAATTTATAAGAACATTCACCGACAAATATAGTCATTTATTTTCAATTTATGTACCTTTGCACCCAAAATAATCAAAAACCGACAATCTTATGACTAACAATCGTCCTCTGACGGCACACCTGTGCCTGTTTTTCGCCTGCGCGTTCTGGGGGCTGATGGCCCCATTGGGCAAAGACGCCATGACCCACGGCTTTACCGGCATCGAGATGGTTACGTTCCGCGTCACCGGCGGTGCCGTGCTGTTCTGGCTGACATCGCTGTTCACTCCCAAAGAGCATGTGCCCCCGAGAGACCTGCTCATGCTTATAGGCGCCGCCGTGTTCGGACTTGTGACCAACCAGTGCTGCTATACGATGGGCCTGAGCATCACCTCACCCATCAACGCCAGCATCGTGACCACATCAATGCCCATCTTCGCCATGATTCTGGCATTCGTCATACTGAAAGAACCCATCACGGGGATGAAGGCCGCAGGCGTGGCCACGGGCTGCGCCGGGGCCGTGATACTGATCGTGACAAGTGCCGCGGCCGGCAATTCAAAGGTCGGCGACATACGCGGCGACCTGCTGTGCCTGGGCGCCCAGTTCTCATTCGCCCTGTACCTGTCACTCTTCAGCAAGCTCATACGCCGCTATTCGGTCATAACGGTCAACAAATGGATGTTCACATACGCAACCATAATGATACTGCCGTTCACCGCCGGCGACATCGCTTCAATCAACTACGCCGCCATACCCACAGGCACATGGCTCGAAACAGGATTCGTCGTAATCTTCGGCACATACATCAGCTATATCCTCATGATGATAGGGCAGCAGACGCTGCGCCCCACCGTGGTGAGCGTTTACAACTACGTGCAGCCGGTGGTTTCGGTAACGGTCAGCGTGATGACGGGGCTCGGCGTGTTCAAGCCGGCACAGGCTCTGGCCGTCATCCTGGTATGTCTCGGAGTGTGGCTGGTGACAAAATCAAAATCGCGTGCCGACAGCGAACGCGCAAAGGCCCGAACATAAAACACGGCAACGGCCACGAAATAACAGCGGCAAGATATCCGCAGGAAAGAAAGCATGCCACGGCAAGAATCTTTACTGCGGATTTTATTTTCTGAAAACGGATTGATTTTCTTCCTCTCGGCTTGCGAGAAAGCGGAACAATGCAAACCATTAAAGTATAATGTTTAATGTCTAATGTTTAATTATGCAATAAAAGCGGCTATCCTCACGGACGGCCGCTTCGCTACAAAAACTAAAACCTTAAACAAAAGCGAGTAACAAAAACATTATGTATTCATTTCCTGCCGAACGCCATGCGCCAGCCCTCGGCCACTTCGTCAGCCGTTGACGGCATTTCGGCCCAGCCGCGGCCGCACTCTACGGCGAACATCGCCCTCACTATGGCGCACCACAGCCGGCGGTCGTCGCCCGGCACGGGCAGCAGCGTATGCGCCCCTACGGGGCGGCCGTAGTACAGCTGCACAAGTCCTGTAACGGTGTCGAGATATGCCGAAGTGTTGTTCTCGGCGGGCGGCGCCCAGCGGTTGATGATGTCACGAAGCGTGTGCAGCCCGAGCGTGTAGTGATAAGTGTGGAGCAGGCGGAACGCCGCACGGAAACCGTACTCTATCGTCTTGAATTGGCAGAAGTCGGGGTCGGTCTGCCGCTCTTTCAGCCCCTGCCAGCTCGACGTGCCGCGGCGTATGTTGAGCGGGTTGTTATTCTTCAGTCCTCTTGGCAGTCTTGTCATTGGTTGCCTCCTTTCTTTTTCTGTTCTTTACGGCGTCGATTATCTTTGCCACGACGTGCAGCACCGCCGCCACTATGCGTATGATTCCTTTCTCTTTCATTGTCCTATGCGGTTTACGGTTATTTCGTTGGCGTAGCGTTTCTCGTGGTTGCGGTCCTCGTATTCGCGTACGTGTATGCTCATGCTCACGCAGACGGTCTGTCCCGGCGCGAGGTCGGTGCGCCGTGCGGCTTCGCCCACGAGTTCGGCGTATGCCGTGTCTATGCCGTCGGCCAGAATCATGCCCCGGCTGACAAATACCTGCTGTTGTCCGTTGCGGTCAACGTAGTTTCTTTCTGATACAGGGTTAACCTGCTTGATTGTCATTATCTTTTCCATGTTCTTTGTGTTTATAATATTTTAACACTAATCGTTACTGTTCGCGGCGCGGCATGTTCCCACACTACCTGCGGCAGCAGGTTTTCGTCTATGCGGAAGAAGTCAGAGTCCTCTGACGACGGTATCCAGCAGGCCATCCCCTTTTCAGGGCGCCTGACGTAGAGAAACAGAGAGCCGTCGGCATCGCGTGCCGCGAAGAATTTGTATCTGATTGTCATATCTTCGTGATGAGTTTAATGTATTGCTTGCTGTTGGGCACGGGCTCTATCAGCTGTTTGGCTTTCCATTTCGCGATGTTGCCGTAAGCCGCCCCGCGGTTTATGTTCGGGCGCAGGTGCATCAGATGTTCAAGGGTGAACGTCTTGGGCAGGGCGTTGTACACCTCGACGAGCTTCATCGGGCGGCCTTTCTTGCCGGCCACTTCGACGACGCGCTGCTTCTGCTCCTTCATGCGCGCGGCAAACTTGTGGTACTGCGCGTACAGGCAGTAGTCGGCCACAAACTCGGCAAAAGCTATTTCGTCTTTCCCGAATTTCAGCGGTTTGCCCTGCTCGTAGCGTTCGCGCTGTGCTACGAGGGCGTATATCACGCCCGCCCGCTCGCCGATGATGGCCGTGCGCTTGCGCAGGTCGTCGAGTTCTTCGTCCTCTTCGAGTTCGGCTCGGCGCGCTATCTTTGCGCACCATTTATACATGGCGTCGGTCAGCGCGTGTGCGTCTATGTGCCCCTTCACGGTGTCGAGATAGTAGCTGAAGTCCTTGATGAGCTTTGCCTGAGCGTCGGTGAGCTTCTTGTTGCCTTTGGCTATCATCTGATAGTGCGATTGTGGCATTTGGAAGTACATCAGGCGCGTGGGCAGTCCGCTCAGTACGGTTGACGTGGGTATCAGCTTATCAAAAGCATCTTCCGTGCCCGATATTACGAGATTCAGGTTTACCTGTATCTCGCCGTTTACGGCCTGATCGTTGGCGTAGTCCATGCCCCAGTACTCATTGTGGAAGGACTTGCAGTAGATGTCGTTCTTCTCTATCCACGAGCCGCCCTTCTGCGCCCTGAGCGCCGTGGCCAGCTCAGCCTCGCACGAGTAGACGTGCAGATGCAGCGAGGGGTCGTGCGAGTCAACGGCGTCGCGCATGCGCAGCGCCAGCATGGTGTTTGAGATTTGTATGGGCGTTATGCGGATTACGGGGTGAGGTTTTTCCATCTGCTTCTGCTTGTTCTTGTTCAGCTCTTTGGCGTCGCGGTATTCTTGCTCAATCTTGCGGCCGGCCTTGTCGCTTACGCGCACGGGCTCCATGAGCAGCTTGTCGAGAGAGAGAATGAAGCTCTTGCCCGAGGCTGCCGGACCTATCACGAACGTCATGCCCGAGAGCCGTGTCTCGGTGCCGTCATAGTGGGTGAACGTCACGCGGCTGGCCAGCGTGTACATCATGGGCAGGGCGGCCAGCATCGCGCCGATGCGCACGTTGGCGGGCACGCCGGCGGTGAGCGCCTGCATGACGGGCGGCAGCTTCAGGGCGTTGTATGCTGCGAGGAAGTCTGCCTCGGCGTCGGCCGTGTCGCCCTCGTCCTCGGGCAGCTCCGTGTTGTC
Source organism: uncultured Prevotella sp. (assembly GCA_939792625.1). GTDB lineage: Bacteria > Bacteroidota > Bacteroidia > Bacteroidales > Bacteroidaceae > Prevotella. The sequence continues at coordinate 2,681 of CALNFG010000039.1, read as the reverse complement.
AAGCCCCAGCGCGTCAAGCACCTTGCGCAGGGCGCGCGGCACCGAGCCGTACATCTTCAACTTCACGGCGCTCTCCACGAGCGAGCGCATCTCCGCCTCCTCCAGCCCCAGCGCGGGCATAACGGCGAGCAGGGCGGCGGCACTGTTGTCGCAGATATAGCGCAGGTTGGCGGCCAGGCGGTGCAGCTTCTGGTTGCGCTCGCCCACCACGGGCACTCCGCCCTGTTGCCGCCACCACTCGGCGATGATGTCCTTATAGCGTATGCCTTTGAACACGGGCTCGCCCGCGTCGTCAAGCGTCAGATGCCCATCACCGTGTCTATCAGCCTGTCGGTCGCTTTGTGCAGCGCCTGCATCAGCCGCTCCGTCTGCCGCAGCAGGTCGCGCACAAGTCTGATTGCCAGCAGCAGCAGGCACAGCGGCGGCACTGTCAGCGTGACGCACAGGGCTGCTGTTATTCCCCCGATATAGTGCGCCGTATTTTTCATCATATTCTTTGTTCTCATACGTAAAAAGTTCTTGGTTGATATAAAGTATGTTCTCGGCGGCCACGGCAAAGCTTATGCGCGACGCGTCCTTGCAGGCGGCGTCGGGCTGCATGCCCAGCATGGCGGCGATAACGGCCTGATTGTCGGCAAGATTGCCCGCGGCGGCGTCGGCTTTGGCCACCACGCGCAGTCCGCGGCCCGAGGGCGTGACGTGGACGAGCAGCGGGTTTATCTTCTGCAACGTGCCTGCCTCGCCCCAGCGGGCAAACTGTTCGCGCGGATTGTCCACGCCGTCGAAGTCGACCATCACGATGCCGTTAAGCCTCGCGTCCTGCTGACGGCGGCGCCCGCCGGGGAAGTTGGCCATGAAGAGAAAGGCGGGCAGCTTCTTCTTCACCCGTGCCTGCTCGTCGTGCAGACGGCGGCGCTCGGTGTCGTCGGCGGCGGCTTCCTGCCGTGCCCGCAATTCGGCCACCGCGCGGCACGTGGCGGCCACTGCGTCCGATGATATTATGCTGTTGAATATCTGCTCAGTGCAGACCTCAACCTTTGATGTCAGTGTTTTTTGGTAACTTATCATGATTTTTTTCCAGTCGTGTGATGTTGTCTTTGTTCTGTGTCAAGGTTTTCAGTACGGTGCTGATGCTGTTGAGCAGGGTGGCCGAATAGTCGGTGCCCTGCGTCAGGGGCATCGCCATGCTCACCGTGAGGGTGCCTGCGGCGGTGTCGGCGCGTATGCGTATGCCGTCGGCGTCGTACAGCAGGCGCCCGCGGCGCGGCAGCTCGCGCGGCTGCCTGAAGTTCTTCATGAGGCGGTTGGCCTCGTCTACGATGTCGGCCTCGGGGTCGGCCGAGCCCGGCGATGAATAAAGGGTCATCTTCATCCGCGGCTGTTCGGCCAGAGTGCGTGTGAGCGACGAGCCGCCGCGCGTGGTCTTGATGCGCTCCAGCCGCGGCCCCGTCTCGCGTGAGGGCGAAAAGTGGAAGTCGCCCGTCCTGCCGAACTCGGCTGTGCCGCGCACGCGGCTGCCCAGCAGTTCGCGTGTGCGCTCCTCGCTGAGCCCCAGCAGGCGCGCCAGCTCTGCCACGGCCTCGGCCGTGGCTTCCTGTTCCTTGTTCTTCTTGTTGCTCGCTTCCATGCGTGTAAATTTTTTAGGTTAAACATGTGTTACGGAAATTATACTTTATACTTTATACTTTATACTTAAATAGTGAATCGAAAAACAGGGTGCGTTCTTCTAAAAAACGCTTTATATATATTATATATATATAATATATATAAAACCCAAAATCCCAATTTTCCATATAAGTTTAATGTATAATGTCTAATGTTTAATTCCGGCGGCTAAGGTAAGAAGAAAAGTTTGAACGAAAAAAAAAAAACGTTAACTATCTTTAAAGCTAACGTTTTTTGAGTGAATCATAAGTCAGGGTGGCGCGGCGGCACGTAGCGCTCTGCCTCGTCGTCGGTCATGCCGGGCGGTATAAGGTCGTAATCCTCAAGATATTGCCTCGGCGTGACGCCATACTCGCGCACGCAGTGCCTGAGGTCGTCGTCAAGGCCGTAATGCCGCGCTATGCGCACGGCGGCGGCCATTGATATACCGCGGCGGCGGCGCAGCCATTTGTTAATAAATGTAAACGGGGAGGGTAATTTTTTCATCTTTCATGTTGTTATGAGAAAAGGTTGTCTGTTCGTGACGCTTGCGCGGCGCTTACGCGGCGCTTGCGCCGCCGTTACGGGTCGCCCAGATAGTACATTATGCGGCCCGCCTCGGCGGGCGTAAACCAGCGGCGGCGGCCGTCGTAGCCCATCTGCCGCAGCTCTGCCGTAAGCGGGGCGCAGCGCTCTATCCACGAGCGCAGACGGCGCCACGCCGCCTGTGCCGACAGGCGCGGAAAGTAGCGCAGGGCAAGCTCCGTGCGCCCGTAGGGGCGCTGTGCAGTAGAAGTGTTCATGATGCGAATTTACGAAAAATATCCGACATTCACGAAGTTTTTTCAACAATAAACGTACATAACCGTCCCTAACCGCCCCTAACCTGCCGCCGCGCGCGGCGGCGTGCGTATATTTGTAACGCAAAAAAATCATCACTATATGGCAAACACAGCATCCGCACTTCCCTACTCACTGTACAGAGAGACCAGAGAGTCGAGCCGTTACAACGGCCAGTGGTACGCCCGCGCGCGCCA
>CALNFG010000038.1 GCA_939792625.1 uncultured Prevotella sp. | reverse complement strand
CATTAAAAACCGGAGTAAGGAACGTCATTAAAGAACACCTGTTTTCATCCGTTCTTTATTAAACCCCGCGACATCATCATTTGTGGTTATGCCCGACACAGGAAGCAGACAATGCTTTTTACCGATTTTTAAGTATTGCTAACATTTTCAGTTTATAGTAACTTTGCCCCGACAAAACAGGGTACGAAAACAAAAAAACAATAAAATGAGCAAAATCAAGACAGTTTTTTCAGCATGCGCACTTGCATGCTGTCTCGCGGCCGGCACGGCACAGGCGCAGACATCTGCATCAGACAGCGTCTACCAGCATGCCAAGGGCAACCGCCTGAGCATCGGCGGCTACGGCGAAGTGGCACTTACGCGCAATTTCTACAGCGACAACGTGTACCGTTACAGAAACCCCGGCTCATACGCCAACGACCCCGGACACGGCCGTTTTGACGTGCCTCATGCCGTGATTTACCTCAGTTACGACTTCGGCAAGGGATGGACCATGTCGAGCGAAATAGAGTTTGAACATGGCGGCAGCGGCGGAGCCGTGGAGAAAGAGTGGGAAGAAGGCGGCGAATGGGAACAGGAAACAGAGAAAGGAGGCGAGGTAGAACTGGAGCAGTTCTGGATACAGAAGTCGTTCGCTCCCTGGGCCAACATCCGCATAGGCCACATGGTGGTGCCCGTCGGACTGACCAACGCCCATCACGAGCCGCTGAACTATTTCACGGTGTACCGCCCCGAGGGTGAGGGCACGATACTTCCAAGCACGTGGCACGACACGGGTATAGGCTTCTGGGGACGTCTGGGCGACTTCCGCTACGAACTGCAGGTACTCGCGGGACTCGACGCCATGCTCTTCAACCGCGACAACTGGATACAGTCGGGAGCAGGCACGCCGTTCGAGTTCAAGGTTGCCAACAAGTACGGTTTTGCCGCACGCTTCGACAACTACACCGTGCCCGGCCTGCGCATCGGTCTGAGCGGATACTACGGACGCTCATTCCACAACACGTTTCCTCACGACATGGAGAGCGACGGACAGGTCAACAAAAACGTGAAAGGCGATGTTTACATAGGTGCTGTTGACTTCACGTTCGACCGCTTCAACTGGATAGTGCGCGGAAACTTCGACTACGGCTATCTGTCCGACGCCGCACGCATCACCAGCATCAAGAACAACTCCGGCGGCGGAAGCTCTCCCGTAAAGCGTTCGGACGTGGGCAAGAACGCAGTGGCCGCGGGAATAGAGGCCGGCTACAACATTTTCTCACAGATAAACAAACTTGACCGCAGCGGACAGAAGCTCTACGTGTTCGGCCGCTACGAGTATTACAACTCATACATACCCGATGCGTCACAGGCAAAGGCCAACTACACGGCCAAAAACCGTTACGCCTTCGGCGTGAACTACTGCCCGTTGCCGCAGGTAGTGGTCAAGGCCGAATACTCGAAGAGATATTTCAACAAGACGACAACCGACGGAGTGCCCTACAACGACGAGCCTTCGGTGTCGATAGGCGTGGCTTACCAGGGATTCTTTCTGTAATTCTAAATAATGTAAATCAATAAAAATCAAACCAAAGATGAAAAAAATTGCTTATTATGCGTCAGTCCTGTTCATGGGCATGACCATGACAATGGGTTTCACTTCGTGCAGCGACGATGACGACAACGGCGGCTGGCAGGAGCAGGAAGACACCAAGCAGACCGAGATGCAGGCAGTCATCGACACTTACGTGAACGATGTTGTCTACTACACCTACGGTCAGCTGGCCGACGCTTCGGAAGAACTTTACACCGCGATAGACGGAATGAGGACAAGCCTTGCCGCAGGAACGCTCACCCAACAACAAATCGAGACGGCATGCAACATCTTCCTCGACGCCCGCGCATGGTGGGAAAAGAGTGAGGCATGGCTGTACGGCCCGGCCGAAGTACACGGAATAGACCCGCACATCGACACATGGCCGCTCAGCCGTTCGGGTCTGGCCTCGTTCCTGAGGAACAACGCCGGCACCACGTTTGCTCCCGGATTTGACATCAACGAAGCCATAACAACTGTGAGTGCAAGCAACAACGAAGACTCATGGCTGGGCTTCCACGGACTTGAGTTCATTCTCTTCCGCGACGGCGCATGCCGCACCGTGGCCGACTTCCGGGGAGAAGAGACGGCGTCGGAGTTTGCCGGCAGCGGCGTTACCGGCGCACTCGAACTCGATTTCGCACTGGCCGTGGCCGGCGACCTACGCGACCACTGCTACTGGCTTGAAGTGGGATGGAAGGGCGACAGCGCACCCGCGGCACGCATAGAGCGCTGCAACGAACGCGGATTCGAGCTGACGACCAACGGCTATTACACAGGCTATGCCCTGATGAACGCCGGCACAATCACGCTGTATCCGTCAAGACGCAATGCCATCTCCACAATTCTCGACTCCGGCTGCATGAACATTGCCCAGGAAGTTTCAGACCAGAAGATGGGCCAGGTATGGCGCTGCGCCACGGGCAATGCCGTAACCGGCGGCGACGAGCCCGACAGCCCGGACTACATTGAGTCACCGTACAGCCACAAGTCATTCCAAGACTTCTACGACAACATCGTCAGCATACAGAACGCTCTCTACGGAAACATCGAAGGCTCGACGTATTCGCCCAACTCAATAATGGCTTACCTTAACAAATATAATGCCGAGCTGGCAACGAATCTGCAGACTAATCTCGACGCATCTTACGCCGCCCTCAACACTTGTCTTGCCGGACGTGCGTTCGTTGAGATAGCTTACGGCGGCACACAGACCGAACTTGACAACGTGGAGAACGCCATGAGCGCCATCAACGGACTCAACACCGCACTCAACGAGGCCAGAGAGTGGATTGAGGTAAACTGATTCTCACGCGGATGTATCTTACCGGAAGTTGTGCCGGGGCTTGGTTCCGGCACAACTTCTCAGGCTTTTTTCTGACTGAAACTTTTAACCGTAAACATTATGAAAATTATGAAAAAAACAAAATTATTGCTTCTCATGGCGTGCGCCGGACTGCCTTTCGCGGCCTGCACCGACGACGATAACAACGGCGACGGCAACATTACGCCCGGCGACGACTACACTTTCGTGGGCAAAGCCGTGGGCAACTTTTCGGCCGATGAATGGTATCCTGGCGGCGAACTGGGCACCACCGACAACATCACATCCGGATGCTATGAAGACGAGACACCGGCAGTAAACAACCAGGGACTCATGGACGAGTTCAACCTCGGCGAGATGTTCTTCGAGCGCAACGTCACGCTCGACACCCCGCCCTTCAACGGTCTCGGTCCGGCCTCTGTCCGCACGTCATGCATCGACTGTCATCCGGGCTACGGCCACGGCAAGCGCCAGGAGCAGTATCGTGCCTCGACCTACGGCAACGGCTATCTGCTCGTAATCTACACGCCCGACGACGGAGCCAACAGCAACGACGGTCCGTACATCAGCGAAGTGACCGGCATGCCGCAGACACAGGCCGTGTCGCCCTTCCTGCCGCCGGTGGACGAAGAGCAGATAAACATCACGTGGCACACTGTGCAAGGCACGATGCCGAGCGGACTGTCGGCAACGCAGTTTCCGGATGGCGAGAAGTACAATCTGATTTACCCTGAAGTGACCATTCCGCTGACGGCTTTCAACACTAATCCGCGTCCGACCAACATCGCCGTACGTCTCGAATCAACAATCGGCATCATAGGTACGGGCCTCATCGACGCCATACCCGACGACTCGCTCAAGGCCCAATACGCCCGCGAAGCCGCGGCCGGCGCCGACCTCAACCCCGCCATGTGGGACAAAGGGGCCAACGACTGGGCTGCCTCGGCATACTATACCACATGGACCGCACCGGGCGCCCTGGCCGACGGAACACCCGTGGACGGCATGATAAAGCGCTACACTTACGCCCTGACACGCGCCTCGCTGCAGGACGGAGCTGGAGCCAACGCCATGTGGAACATACCCAACGTAAGCAGGCCTGACCGCCCGAAGCTCTACACCACAACGGCATGGGCCACGGCGATGTCAGAGAACCAGGACGTAATCAACGCCATAAAAGCCGACCCGACGTCGCCTTACTACGCCGACGGAACCGATGAGGGCATAGCCGACGCTGTGCGCAATCTGCTCGACCCCGGTACAAATCAGTTTGACAACCAGTGGCATAACTTCACGCCCGACATGAGTACGGAAAACTTCTACGCCTTCATGGTATGGCACCGCGGCCTCGCCATTCCGCGTGCGCGCAACCTGCAAGACCCCGACGTGCAGCGCGGCAAGGAGCTGTTCATGCAGATGGGCTGCGCCAGCTGCCACCGTCCGTCATGGACCACGGGCGATGACAACTACTGGACGCCCGACGTCATCAAGGGACGCGCCCTGCCCAAGTATCCCCGTCAGAAGATTTACCCCTACTCCGACTTCGTACAGCACCGCCTGCACATGATCAACGACATACACAACTCGTGGTGCCGCACCACTCCGCTGTGGGGCCGTGGGCTGTCGCTCATCAATACCGGCGCGCAGGACCGTCTGCACGACTGCCGCGCACGCAACGAGGTTGAAGCCATCATGTGGCACGCATACAGCAAGGAAAGCGACGCATACGAGTCGGCCGAACAGTTCTACAACCTGCCGAAGGAAGACCGCGACGCCGTGGTGAAATTCCTTCAGTCAATTTAACGTTACACTGCTGATTATCAGTATTTTACATTTAGCCTCGCAAAAGACGGTCTTTTACCCGCTAAAAGACCGTCTTTCGGCGTGTAAAAGCTTACCTTTTGCAAGGCAAAAGACGGCATATTGGAAAACAGAAGAAAAAAAGAAGACATGTTGAAGAAAATTCTTTACACTTTATACATTCTCGTCATGGTGTGCATGGCGGCGGCAACGCTCGTCGAGAAATACCGCGGCACCGACTTCGCCCATGCCTCGATATACGGCTCGTGGTGGTTTACGGGGCTGTGGGCACTGCTCACTCTGGCTGCCGCGGCGTGGTTTGTGCGCCGCCGCGTGCGCAGGCTTTCCACGGCGGCTCTCCACCTGTCGTTCGCCGTCATACTGCTCGGCGCACTGCTCACCCACGTCACGGGGCGGCAGGGAGCCGTGCATCTGCGCATGGGCATGCCCACCTCGACGTACTACGAGAACATCCGCGGCGGCGACGTCGTTGAGCGCCGCCTGCCCTTCGAGATGCGGCTCGACTCGTTCGCAATAAAATATCATGACGGCACGCAGGCCGAGGCCGACTACATGTCGCGCTTCACCATCACGGCCGGCAACGGCAACACGACGGGCGAAGTGTCGATGAACAAGATTTATTCGTACGGTGCCATGCGCTTCTATCAGTCTTCATACGACCCCGACATGCAGGGAAGCATCCTCTCCGTCAACTCCGACCCGTGGGGAATACCCGTTACCTACGCCGGCTACGGCCTGCTGTTCATGTCGCTCGTGTGGATGCTCGCCGACCCCAAAGGGGCTTACCGCCGTCTGCTGGGCCACCCGCTGCTCAAACGCGGCCTGCTGTCGCTCGTCTGCATCGCAGTCTTCACTCATGGCATCCGGGCGGCAACCGTGCTGCCTGAAGAGACCGCCGAGCGCTTCGGCCGCCTCAACATCCTGTACAACAACCGCGTATGCCCGCTGCAGACATTTGCCATTGACTTTACAAAAAAGCTCTGCGGCAGCGCCGGATACAAAGATTATACGCCCGAGCAGGTGCTGACGGGCTTCATCTTCTGGGGCGAAGAGTGGAGCGCCGAGCCCATAATCAGGCTCAAGCATGGCGCCATGCGCGACCGTCTACAGCTGCCCGGCCGGTGTTCGGTCAATACTTTCTTCAACCCTGTGATGGGCGGATACATCCTCGGTCCTTACGTCAACGAGTATTATCACGGGCACAACGACAAGTTTCACCAACAGGTGGCCGACACAGACGACCGCCTGATGATGGTGATGAACCTGCGCCGGGGCACTCTGCTGAAGGTCTTCCCCTTCACCTCAAACGGAAAAACCACATGGTATCCGCCAACCGGGAACATCACCGACACGCTCATCGACGAAGCCCGCCGCAAGTACATGCAGAACGTCTTCTCGCTGATTTACCAGGAGGCAAAGGCCGGCAACAACGCCCACATCAACCTCATACTCGACAAGATGCTGAAATACCAGCGCCTCAACGCAGGCACATCGCTGCCGTCTGACGCCCGTATTAAGGCCGAGAGAATTTACAACGCCGTACCATTTGCCACGATACTCTTCATCGTCAACCTCACCGCGGGTCTGCTTCTGCTTGGTTTCACGATATGGCGCATGGTGAAGGCGGGCACGCCCGATGCCCGTACAGCCGGATACGAAAAACTCTCGCGAGCGGTGTTTACCGTAGCCGCCGCCCTGCTCGTTCTCTCTCTGACGGCTCTCACTACATGTCTTGCGCTGCGCTGGATTATCAGCGGGCGCGTGCCCATGGCCAACGGATATGAGACAATGCTGGTCATGGCATGGTCCGTCATGCTGCTCGCCGTCGCCGCATGCCGCCGTTTCCGCATAGCCCTGCCGTTCGGTCTGCTCATGTCGGGCTTCTTTCTCCTGGTGTCGCACATCAGCCGGATGGACCCTCAGATAACCCACGTCATGCCGGTGTTGTCGTCGCCGCTGCTCAGTGTCCACGTGTCGGTCATCATGATGTCCTTCGCCCTGCTGTCGCTGACGTTCATCTGCGGCGTAACGGCCGTCATCCTCCACCTTGCCGGCAGACGTAACGCCACAGCAACATACGGCAGTACGGAGTCGCTCGCCCTACTTTCAAGACTGCTGCTCTACCCCGCCCTGACTCTTCTCAGCATCGGGATATTTGTCGGTGCGATATGGGCAAACGTGTCGTGGGGCTCTTACTGGAACTGGGATGCAAAAGAGGTGTGGGGACTCATCACGTTCATGGTTTACGCAGTGGCCGTACACGACAGGTCGCTGCCTTTCCTCCGCCGCGCCGACGGATATCATCTGTACATGACGCTGGCATTTCTCACAATCGTGATGACTTACTTCGGAGTGAATTATTTTCTGGGAGGAATGCACTCATACGCATGATTTTATTTTTTTAAGTAGTTAAAGTAGTTAGAGAAGTTATCGCGGCTTACGCCGCTCTGTAGTTAAAGTCAAATGTCTTGTTGGTTTCAGCCGAGGCTTATTAAGTTTATCAGTCTTATTCTGCCTGCTTTCCGCCATCCGACAAAGCATTTGACTTTAACTACAGAGCGGCGTAAGCCGCGATAACTTCTCTAACTACTTTAACTACTTCCCGGAACTACTTCTCATGGCCTCTCTCGCCTCTTCCAGGGTGAAACCGCGGCTTAACGCAAATCTGACGAGCTTGGCTTCAAGCTCATATTCGCTGCCGGCCTTCACCGACTTGCGTTTGTTTTCGAGCAGCGCACGCAAGATGTCGAGATACTCCTGCGGGTCAACCTCGTCAAGAACTCCCGCCACCGTGTCTTCAGGGATACGCTTCATGCGGAGCGCCTGCTCTATCTTGCGGCGCCCCCACTTGTTGTAACGTATCTTGTCGCGCACGAAGAAGCGGCAGTAACGCCCGTCGTCGACAAAGCGTTCGGCCGTAAGCCGCTGCATGATGCGTGCCTGAACATCTTCAGGCACCTGCAGGCGGCGCATCTTTTCAGTCATTTCATACGAGCAGTGTTCTGCCGAGGCGCACAGCGCCGACAGCTTTCTGTATATCTGTTCTTCGGTCATGGTTTTTGTTGTTATGGGAGGATTGGGAGAAATGGGAGAGCCGGGAGAGCGGGGATGGCAGCTTATCAGGTTTCGCGCACGGCCTTGAGCATGCGCCGTTTGCCGTACATGTCTTCCCTGATTTCCACCTGCGACAGTCCCGCCTGCCTCACCATGCCGGCCGTAAGGTCGGCATACAGTGGGTTAAGCTCGAAATACAGCGCACCGCCCCGACGCAGAGAGCGGGCGGCATAGTGTGTTATGGCGCGGTAAAACAGCAGCGGGTCGTTGTCGGGCACGAAGAGTGCGGCGTGCGGCTCGTGGTCAAGCACGTTGGCAGACATGTCCTTTTTCTCTTTGTCACAGATGTAAGGAGGGTTGCTCACGATGACGTCCCACGCGGCGTCGGGCAGACTGCCGGCCAGCACGTCGCGGTGTTCAAACTCTACGTCGGCGCCCAGCCGCCGCGCATTGCCGGCCGCAACGCCGAGCGCCTCGTCGGATATGTCCCACGCGGTGACCGAGCTTTGCGGCATGTCGAGCGCCAGGGTGACGGCTATGCAGCCGCTGCCGGTACCAATGTCGAGAACGTTCTGCCGGCCGTGCGCCATGCGGTCGGCCGCGATGAGGGCACAAAGCTCCTCGGTCTCGGGCCGCGGAATGAGTACGCCGGGGCACACACTGTACCACCGCCCGCAGAACTCAGCCCGCCCGACGACATACTGCACCGGCTCGCCATGCAGCAGGCGGGCCTGCAACAGGCGCAGTTCGGATTCGTAAGCGGGCGCCATGTCTTCAACGGCACCGCACATCACGTCGGCCTTAGACAGTCCGAAGTACACCTCCAGCAGATAATCAGCCACGGCGCGTGCCTCGCCTTTGCCGTAAAGAGGCACAAGCGCGCACCACAGTTCACGGAAAGTCATGCGTCGTCCTCCTTTCCTTCGCCGTCGGCGGGACGCCGCTTCTTCTTCAGACGGCCGCTCTTGCGGAGGGCCTCCGATATTATCCATTGCAGCTGTCCGTTGGTGGAGCGGAACTCGTCGGCTGCCCATTTCTCGATGGCGGCCATGGTCTCGGCGTCCACGCGCAAGACAAAGCTCTTCGTGTTACTCTCTTTTTTTGCCATCTTCATTCATCTGTTTCACCGCCTCCGTGAACAAGTCGCGGCGCGAACTCTCAGGCATGTGAAAATACTGGTAATAAGACAGATATTCAAAAAACACCCTGTAAAGCATCACCAAGAGAAGGACAAACCAGCCGCGCAGCCTCTCCAAGAACACTTCGCCCATGTCGGCGCCGCTCTCGAGCAGCGACACCAAGGCCATGACGACGGCATACTCCACACAGGCGCATGCCAAGCCGTAAACCACGAACATCCAGCGGCTGCGCACATACAGGCGGTGGGCGGGGCCGCCGAGCGTAACCTGCCGCTTGACGGGCCTGCGCCGCAGCTTCCAGCAGTACAGTCCCCACAGCACAAGGCACAGCGGCGACGCCACGAGAAACGCCGTACTCCAAACGTCGGGCAGGCCGCAAACCGGCAGCAGCACGGCAACGACAGCTCCGTAAGCCGCGCCAAACGCAACATTAGCCCGACCCGTAACCGCCGGACTGCACGTATACTCCCTTATCCTGAGGTCTTTCAGATTTATTCCGAACATGATTCTGTTTTTTATAAAGTCATTACGCATCGCCGCCGGCCGGCAGTCCTGCGCCTGCGCGGTATTCGGGCGAGCGGTAATACTGGTGAAACTTAAAGTAATCGGTCACTACATAAAACAGCGTGGAGAGAGGAACGGGCAGAGCGAACACTGTCTTCATGTCGTCGGCAAACGCTCTCCAAAACCCGCCGGTGCCCCCGAACAGCAGCACGCCGAGAAACGTGACGGCCGTAAGTACCACCGAGACGGACACCAGCCAGACGGCCGTGGAGAACAGCACGTAAAGCAGTTTGTTGCCGAGAAACAGGCGGTTGTCCCTGCCGCCGAGCGTCACCTTGTACCTGTGAGACTCGTAACAGAACTTCCAGAAATACACGCCCGTGCCGATGAGACACAGCGACACCACGGCGAGCAGCAACACTCCGACCGCTCCCGCGGGCATGCCGAGAAGCACGGAGACGGCGGTGAACGCCGCCGACAGCAGTCCGGCGGCAAAATACAGCTTGCCTTCAAGCACCGTGGAACACGTAAACGCGACGGTTTGCAGATGTTTTCTGTTCTTGCCAAACATGATTTTCCGTTTTTTGTCAGATTATTCTCTTGCACGAACTTTCGGGCGAACGCAGGTAGCAGTGGTACGAAAGATAGTCAACAACTATGTGATAAAGCATGAATATCAGCAAGCCTGCCCACCGCCTTAGCCTGTCGGCCAGAGCGTCGGCAAAGCCGTCGGGACCGTCGAACAGCAGCGTCACGACACAAAACGCAATGACGTACGCGGCCAACGTATATGCCGTTTCAAATGCCACGAACACCACCCTGCCGCGCAGGAACAGGGCGTGCGACAGTCCGCCGAGCCTCACCGTGCGGGTGAGCGGGCGCCTGCGGAAGCGCCACAGCCACACGCCGTTAGCCAAAAGGCCCGCCGACGCGACGTACAGCAATACCGATGCGAACAACGACTTTATGCCGTACACGACGTCGTGCGACACAAGCATGACAAGAAACAACATCCCGAACATGCAGCAGGCAGTGCCCTCCGGCCGTGGCGAACACTGAAATTCGACTATGCTTGTGCCCTTGAATCGTTTCCCGAACATACGAATGTTTTTTTATTTGAGAAGTTAAAGAAGTTAGAGAAGTTATCACTCGCTGCGCTCGTTAGAAGTTAAAGCCAAATGATAAGTAATTATAAAACTCACAGACGTCATCACCCGCTGCGCGAGTCGGCAGTTCAGCCTAATCCGAATACTTCTCTGTCAATACCAGTCGAGCTTCTCGCGCGAAGATTCGGGCGAGCGGTAATAGTCGGTGTAGTCAATGTACGAATCGACTACCCTGTAAGCCATCAGCACAAGCATCCACGCCGTGGCATCGAAGTTGTGCATGAACGCCGCGGCGGTAAAGCCTCCGAAGCCGTTGTCAATCAGCGTAAGCAGCACCGGAACAAGAGGGTAAACCACCATGACGGCAGCCAGACCCACGGGCAAATACCTTCGGCCGAAGCGCAGATACATGCTGTGGCGGAAGTCGCCAAGCGTCACCGAGCATGTGACAACTCTGCGGCAGAACACCCAGTGGTAAAGGCCGAAACCTATTATGAAGGCAAGCGAGGCATACGAGATTATCGACGTGAGAGTGGTCCAGCTGTCAATCTCGTAGCAGCGGAGTATCCACAGGGCGAGCATCGGCAGTCCGAAGCACACGCCCACCTTGCCCGTAAGCCGCGGATTGCGGCTGTATGCCATCCTAATTTTTTTCTTTTTCCTTTTCCGGAACATATATATTCTCCTCAACGTCATATCCGTCGTATCCGCCCGGGGTGAAGTCCCGGGCGGCATATCAATTTTTACAGTTTTGCCAAAGACCGTCTTCAGCCCCGCCAAAGGTTACCTTTAAGGCCGTTAAAGACCATGTTTTACACCGTCAAAGACCGTCTTTCGCACTGCCAAAGATAATCTTCAGACAGTCAGCGACTTACAATCGTATCAAAAATCAAAGTTCTCATGAATTGCATCCAACCCAATTATGAATTATGAATTATGAATTGTGAATTACTTAATGGTTTAGCGTACCCGTGTTGATTACCGGTTGCGCCGTGTCGTCACCGCAGAGAACTACGAGCAGGTTGCTCACCATGGCCGCCTTCTTCTCCTCGTCAAGGTCCACGATGTCTTCGTCGGCAAGCTTGTCGAGCGCCATTTTCACCATCGACACGGCACCTTCGACAATCTTCTCTCTTGCCGCGATGACCGCCGTAGCCTGCTGGCGGCGCAACATCACGGCCGCAATCTCCGGCGCGTAAGCCAGATAATTGATGCGCGCCTCTATCACTTCGATGCCCGCCATGTCAAGACGCTCGTCTATTTTCTGCTCAAGCTCCTTGTTTATCTCCTCGCTTCCGCCGCGCAGAGTCAGACCGCTGTCCTCCTGCTCGCCGTCGTCGTAGGCATACTGACCGGCCACCTGGCGCAGCGCGGCATCCGCCTGGATGCGCACGAACATCTCGAAGGCATTCATTATGGTGGCAGTCTTGGCTGCGGCGGCACCCACGTTGGCCGCCGCTTTAGATTCGGCCATGGTCTGCGCGTCGATTTCAAACATGGCCTTATACGTGTCCTTGAGCTTCCACACCAGCACCATGCCTATCATGACGGGGTTACCCGTCTTGTCGTTCACCTTTATCGGCTCGGCATCGAGGTTGCGGGCACGCAGCGACAACTTCTTCACAGAAAGAAAAGGATTGACCCAGAAGTAGCCCGCGCGTGTGAACGTGCCGCGGTATTTGCCGAAGAACATCATCACGCGGGCCTCGCCCGGCTCCACCAGAACAAAGCCGCAGCTGACAAAGAAGTTGGCGATGATGAGCAGAGCGCCGCCCACTCCCGCAGCTGCAGCGACATTGCCGCTCCACACGGTGCAGGCCAGCACGATGAGAGCAATGCCGACGATGTAGACAAACAGATTGAGGATAAGCATGGCTATGCCGTTAAGCGTTTTGCCGGCAAAGCCGAATTCCTGATTTTCCATAATGCTTTTCGTTTAAAGTTAAGTACTTATTGTGATATCATTTTGATATTGCAAAGATATACGAAAAATGCTTTGCTTCCAACACCCGGGCCTATCGTTTAAAGTAATTTAACACAAACATGCTTCCACCCGCACCACGGCACGCCGCAAAATAACACCGCGCACGGCGGCGAATGTGGATAATAATGCTTATTTTTGCATTATGGAACAACACGAAACGGATATTCTATACATGCGCCGCTGCCTCCAACTGGCGCTCAACGGCATGCGGAACGCAAAGCCCAACCCCATGGTGGGGGCGGTGATAGTAAGCGGCACGGGCCGCATAATAGGCGAAGGCTACCACGTGCGCTGCGGCGAGGGCCACGCCGAGGTCAACGCCTTCGCCTCGGTAAGCAGCGAAGACGAAGCTCTGCTGAAGGGAGCCACAATGTATGTCAGCCTTGAGCCATGCTCGCATTACGGCCGCACGCCGCCATGCGCCGACCTTATAATAAGCAAGGGAGTGAGGCGCGTCGTTGTGGGCTGCATCGACCCGTTCGCAAAAGTGAAGGGCCGCGGCATACAGAAGCTGCGCGACGCCGGCATAGATGTCACCGTAGGCGTGCTTGAAGACGAGTGCCGGCGGCTTAACCGACGCTTCATCACGTACAACGAGAAGAAAAGACCTTACGTGACGATTAAATGGTGCCGGACGGCAAACGGCTTCATCGACGACAACTTCAGGCCCGTAATGCTCTCCACGCCGTTCACCCAGACGCTCTGCCACAAGCTGAGGGCAGAGACCGACGCCATACTCGTGGGCCGAGTGACCGACGAACGTGACCACCCGCGCCTCAACACACGTCTGTGGAACGGGCCCGACCCGCTGCGCGTGGTCATAGACCGCAACCGTCCCTTCTGCCCCGAAGCCGACTTCTCACGGCCTGTCATTCCACAGCTCTTCGACTGGCTTCACGCCAAAGGCATACAGTCGCTGCTCGTGGAGGGCGGCGCCTGCACCATAGAAAGTTTTCTCGGCAACAACGACTGGTGGGACGAGCTGCGCGTGGAAACATCGCCCAAGACCGTCACCGGCGGAACACACGCCCCGCATCTGCCCGACATCGCCAGGCCGGAACACCGCGAGGAATATGACGGCAACGTGATTGAATGGTTTAGGAGAAGGTGAGAAGGTGAGAAGGTGAGAGAGTGAGAAAAACAGAATAATATGATAAATTCACTTTTTCTGTCACTTTCTCACCTTCTCACCTTCTCACTTTCTCACCTTTTCATTATCTTTGCACTTGCAATGACAGACGATAATTTTAACATACGCAACAATACGCTCTCGTCGGTCGAGAAAGAGTTTGAGAACGCCCTGCGCCCGTTGCGCTTCAGCGACTTCAGCGGACAGCAGAAGGTTGTTGAGAACCTTGAAGTGTTTGTCGAGGCTGCCAAATCCCGCGGCGAGCCACTCGACCATACACTGCTGCACGGCCCTCCGGGACTGGGCAAGACAACGCTGAGCAACATCATAGCCAACGAACTGGGCGTGGGCTTCAAGCTGACCAGCGGTCCGGTGCTTGACAAGCCGGGCGACCTGGCCGGCATACTGACCTCACTCGAGCCTAACGACGTGCTGTTTATCGACGAGATACACCGGCTGTCACCCGTGGTGGAGGAGTATCTCTATTCGGCCATGGAGGACTACCGCATAGACATAATGATAGACAAAGGGCCGTCGGCACGCTCCATCCAGATTGACCTCAACCCGTTTACGCTCGTGGGAGCGACAACCCGCAGCGGACTGCTTACCGCTCCGCTGCGTGCCCGCTTCGGCATCAACCTGCACCTGGAGTATTACGAGCCTGAGACATTGACCAGAATACTGAAACGCTCGGCAAGCATACTGAAAGTGCCCATCGACGACGATGCCGCCGTGGAGATAGCACGGCGAAGCCGAGGCACGCCGCGTATAGCCAACGCCCTGCTGAGAAGAGTAAGAGACTTTGCCCAGGTAAAGGGTACGGGCCGCATTGACACCGAAATATCGCGCGTGGCTCTGACGGCGCTCAACATCGACCAGTACGGTCTGGACGAGATTGACAACAAAATACTGCTCACAATCATCGACAAGTTTAAGGGCGGTCCGGTAGGCGTGACTACCATTGCCACAGCCATTGGTGAAGATGCCGGCACTGTGGAGGAAGTGTACGAGCCGTACCTGATAATGGAGGGATTCATCAAACGCACGCCACGCGGACGAATGGTGACCGAACTGGCATACAAGCACTTCGGACGCAACATGTACTCCACGGGGCCGAGAGAACAGGAACTGTTTTTTTAATTCATAATTCATAATTCACAATTCATAATTGGGAAGGATGTAAATCTCATTATTTATAATTAGCGGCAGCATCATAATATAAGTGGAGCGTTTCGCAACCCAATTATGAATTGTGAATTATGAATTATGAATTGTGAATTATGAATTATGAATTGTGAATTATGAATTATGAATTGT
>CALNFG010000037.1 GCA_939792625.1 uncultured Prevotella sp. | reverse complement strand
CCCGCCAAGATAACCCAATACGTCAAGTCAACCTATCCCGGCACAAAAATTCTCCAAATAGAGAAAGACGACAGCCAGTATGAGGTAAAACTGTCGAACAGACTGGAAATAACGTTCAACAGGAACTTCCAGGTGGTAGACATCGACAACTGACACTGCGGCGCCACAAGCCGACAGCCGCACGAGCCGGGACAGCCCACAACCTCACTGACCCTGAGGCACAGGCCCCGGCTCAGGCATGTATAAGAACACATATTCCGAAACGCCGGCCGCCGGCACACCAGCCGGCACGCATGAAGGAAAATTTTCAGGAACAAACAAAATAACCCGAAAAAAACATGAACCGTATAGTAACAGCCGTAATCGTCTCGCTGTCCATGCTCTCCTCCATGCAGGCGCAAGCCTATACGGGCAACGAGAAAGCCATATCACAGAGCCAGTTGCCGGCAGCTGCCAGACATACAATAAAAGTACACTTCCCCGGACGTAAGGTGGCATTGGCAAAAATGGAGTCAGAGCTGTTCAGCAAGACATACAGCGTGATATTCACCAACGGAGAGAAAATAGAGTTCGACAGCAGCGGCAACTGGACCGAAGTGAAGTGTAAGCGCTCGGCCGTGCCTGCATCGCTCGTGCCGGCCAAAGTGTCACAATACATACGGGCGAACTATCCCGACTGCAAGATTCTCGAAATAGAGAAAGACGACGGCGAGACCGAAGTAACCCTGTCCAACTACATTGAAGTGACTTTCAACAGGCATTATGAAGTAACAGACATCGAATGATGCCTGCCACAGCAGGACTGTCATTGCAATACAGAAGCGGCGCCCCACCCGGATTATCCACCGGTCGGGCGCCGCTTTGTCTGCACTGGGCATTCCGCCGCGCATCATTCACGGTTTTTCTCCAGCCACTCCGTTCGGCGCCTGTCGGGAAGATGCTTCACCCTGAAGCCCTCAAACCTTACGGTGAAGCCGTCACCGTCGGGACATGCGCCCATCATGCCCACCATAACGGGCGTGTTGTCTTTCAGCCATGCGTTGCGCATCATGGTGTAGTTCTCGCCGTCGAACGAATAGAACACTTCCACTGCGTCGAGCCTTCTCACGGCCTTTATCCACACGCTCTCCACCGGTTTGTCGAGCGCTATCACGCTCCAGTCCGACGTTCCGTGGGTCACCACCACACTCAGGTTACACCGTCCATCGACATATTCCACCCCGGCCTTGATGTAATTCTCGTGGTCTGTGCGTATCATGAGTCCCGCCTGGTCAAAACGTGTTTTGTAATCGCCCGTTATCTTAACCTCGGCCTCAAACTCCCCGCCATACATTGCATAAAAGAACGGTGCGTCGTCAACGGTAAACCCGTAATGCGACACCCGCCAATAGTCAGTCTTGGGCGTGACGGCCATGGTCAGCGTGCCGTCCTCCACAGCCCACTGCTGCGGCTCGTTGTACCATATCATCCTGTCGAGCGACTGCGCCGTGCCCGCATTAAGTCCGCCCAGCAGCATCATCGTTGACGCCAAAATCTTCTGTTTGCTGTTTTTCTTCATATATGTTTACGTTTATGCCTGTTTTGATTTATCTTTGCACGGCACAAAGATAATCACTCCGGCGCAGCCGCACAATGATTATTTATAACCATTTTTCAGCCAATGACGACCAACGACATAAAGAAGCTCGACCGCATACTGGCGCATCAAGACTTTGCCGGAGACGCTACGCCTGCCGACCTCGCCAGCCGCTATGCTGCCATAGCCCGCGGCTACGCCTCGCTTGAAAACGTGATAGCCGTGCTTAGCGACATGCGCTCTTACGCCAGCCGCATCTTCTACGGACGCTTTGCCGACACGCTCGGGATAAGCCATGAATGCCGCTGCGGGGAAGTAAACTCGATATGGGAGGAGAACATCCTCGGCAGGATTCACCCCGACGACCTCGCCGGGAAGTATCTTTACGAACTGCGATTCTTTAGCTTCATAAAGAGCGTACCGCCCTCTTTCCGCGGCGACTACTGCCTCATGGCGAAGCTGCGCATGAAAGATGCCTCTGCCAACTACATTCCAACGCTCCACCGCATGTTCTACGTCCATGCCCCGGGTGTATCGGCCGTGCGGTTTGCCGTATGTCTTTACGGGCCGCTCACGGCAGAGTTGCCGGGGCAATGCACCGTCGTCAACACAGCCGACGGCCGCACCGTAACACTCGACAGCCCTGCCGACGGCGGCCTGCTGTCAGACAGGGAGAAGCAGGTGCTTAGACTGATAGCCCGTGGAATGACGAGCAAGAGCATAGCCGAGACTCTCTCGATAAGCATCAACACCGTAAGCCGTCACCGACAGAACATACTGGGCAAACTCCGCGTAAAAACCTCGATAGAGGCGTGCCGCACGGCCGAAGAACTGCACTTTATCTGACCGCGCACGCCGCGACACGTTCCGCGGCAGCACAAGAGCTTACCTTTCACGTGGCAAAAGGTAAGCTTTCACAACGTAAAAGGCAACCTTTCGCAGCGCAAAAGATAACCTTTCATATCGCAATCACGCATGCCCGTTTTGCTTATTGTTCGCTTTACAGCGCCGCGCCAAATTATAATCGCAAAACAAAACAAGGTATTTTACTTACAGTTTTCTGACCATTGATTCACGGTTGTGCCGCCGCACGCCGTACCGATGCTCCCGTGACGAAACACAGTATTTTTTCTGCGGCAACATTTTTCCTCACTCTGTTTTATATTCTTTTAAATAATTTATTACCTTTGCATAAAAATACAAGAAACACACTTATGAATAAAATTTCAGACCTAACCCACGTACACGTCAAGCTGAAGAAACAGTGGTTTAAGGACATGTTCTTCATCTGTCTTGGCATTTTGTCTTATGCGTTCGGCTTCACGGCGTTCGTGTTGCCTGAAGAGGTGGTTATGGGTGGCGCGTCGGGTATCTCGGCGCTGCTCTACTACGCTTTCAAGTTCCCTCCGGGTATATCCATCTGGGTGCTTAACATCACTATGCTGCTCATAGCAATGAAGGCTCTCAGCCGGCAGTTCACAATCAGGACTATCATAGGCGTGTCCATTCTGGGTGTGTTTGTGGGCGTACTGCAACCCATATTCCAGGCCTTCCCCGTAATCACTGCCGGTGAGGACAAGTTCATGCACGTGCTGATAGGCGGCACTCTTTGCGGCGCAGGTCTCGGCCTCGTTTACTCTCACAACGGCTCGACGGGCGGCACCGACATCATCATAGCCCTGCTCAACAAGTTCTTCCGCATGAGCTTCGGCCGCGCCATGCAGCTGGTTGACACCTGCATCATCTGCTCTTCTTACTTTCTCTTCCACAGCGCCGAGACGATAGTTTACGGTATTGCTTTCACCATTACGACAAGCTACGTGTGCGACTATGTGGTGAACGGCTCGCGCCAGACCATGCAGTTTATCATCATTTCAAAAGAATACGAAAAGATAGCCGACATAATCAACAACAAGATTCACCGCGGCGTGACCGTGATACCCGGCAAAGGTTGGTATTCAAAGCATGAGGTCGACATCCTGATAGTACTCGCACGCAAGTACGAATCGCACGACGTACTCAACACAATCAAGATAATCGACCCTGAAGCCATGGTGTCACAGACGCTGTGTCACGGAGTATTTGGCGAAGGATTCGATAAAATGAAATGAGCAGAACAAACCTTACGGTCGGCCTTTCCGGTCGGCCGTAATTGTTTACAGCAGACAAAGGTCTGCAATTTTGACAGTATTCATGCCATATTGTCATTCTTTCTGTCGAGGCACGTATTTTGACTCTACGGTTACCGGATTAGCAATCAAGGCTGAAAGATTGCACATCAGGATAACATTTTGAAGAAAAGAAAGGAGACAAAAGATATGACATTCGACAAATTCACAATCAAAGCGCAGGAAGCCGTGCAAGAAGCTGTAAACACAGCGCAACGCAACGGCCAGCAGGCAATAGAGCCTGTACACCTGCTCAAAGGCGTGATGACGAAGGCAAGAGACGTGACCAACTTCATCTACCAGAAGCTGGGAGTCAACGCTTCACAGATAGAAGCCGTACTCGACCGCGAACTCAGCCGTCTTCCGCGCGTACAGGGCGGACAGCCATACCTCAGCAACGAGTCTAACGAAGTATTGCAGAAAGCCGTAGACATATCCGAAAAGATGGGCGACGAGTTCGTTTCGGTAGAGCCGGTAATGCTGGCCCTGCTCACCATCAGCTCTACCGCCTCGCGCATAATGAAAGACGCCGGCTGTACGGAAAAGGACATGCGGGCGGCCATTAACGAGTTGCGACAGGGACAGTCGGTGCAATCGCAGTCGGCTGACGAGAACTATCAGTCACTCGGGAAATATGCAAAAAACCTTGTTGAAGAGGCCCGCCTGGGCAAGCTCGACCCCGTGATAGGCCGTGACGAGGAAATCAGACGTGTGCTGCAGATACTCTCACGCCGTACCAAGAACAACCCTATACTCATCGGCGAGCCGGGTACGGGCAAGACAGCCATCGTCGAGGGACTGGCCGAACGCATTGTGCGCGGCGACGTTCCCGAGAACCTGAAGGACAAACAGCTCTACTCACTCGACATGGGTGCCCTCGTTGCAGGTGCCAAGTATAAGGGCGAGTTTGAGGAAAGACTCAAGAGCGTGATAAAAGAGGTGACCAACAGCAACGGCCGCATAATCCTCTTCATCGACGAGATACACACCCTGGTAGGCGCAGGCGGCGGCGAAGGAGCCATGGACGCAGCCAACATACTGAAGCCGGCACTGGCCCGCGGCGAACTGAGGAGCATCGGCGCAACGACGCTTAACGAATATCAGAAATACTTCGAGAAAGACAAAGCCCTCGAAAGGAGATTCCAGACCGTCATGGTAGACGAGCCTGACGAACTCAGCGCCATAAGCATTCTGCGCGGACTGAAAGAGCGTTACGAAAACCATCACAAAGTGCGTATCCAGGACGACGCCTGCATCGCGGCCGTAAAACTGTCGGAGCGATACATCTCTGACCGCTTCCTGCCCGACAAGGCCATTGACCTTATGGACGAGGCGGCAGCCAAACTGAGAATGGAACGCGACTCCGTGCCCGAAGAACTTGACGAGCTGACGCGCCGCCTGAAACAGCTTGAGATTGAACGCGAGGCCATCAAGCGCGAGAACGACCAACCGAAGATTGCCCAACTGGATAAAGACATAGCCGAACTGAAAGACCAGGAGCGCGTGTTCCGTGCCAAATGGGAAAGCGAGAAGGCGCTTGTCAACAAGATTCAGCAGGACAAGCAGCAGATGGAACAGCTGCGCTTCGAGGCCGAAAGAGCCGAACGCGAAGGCAACTACGAACGCGTGGCCGAGATACGGTACAGCAAACTGAGACAGCTGGAAGACGACATAAAGTCGATACAGGCACAGTTGCGCTCCACGCAAGACGGCAACGCCATGATACGCGAGGAGGTTACGGCCGACGACATCGCAGAAGTGGTGAGCCGCTGGACAGGAATACCGGTCACGAGGATGATGCAGAGCGAGAAGGACAAGCTGCTCCACCTCGAAGAAGAACTGCACAAGCGAGTCATAGGGCAGGACGAGGCTATCACGGCGGTAAGCGACGCGGTGCGCCGCAGCCGCGCCGGACTGCAAGACCCGAAACGTCCGATAGCGTCGTTCATATTCCTCGGCACGACGGGTGTCGGCAAGACCGAGCTTGCAAAGGCACTGGCCGAATATCTGTTCAACGACGAAACGATGATGACACGTATCGACATGAGCGAGTATCAGGAAAAGTTCAGCGTGTCAAGACTCATCGGCGCGCCTCCGGGATACGTTGGTTACGACGAGGGCGGCCAGCTTACCGAGGCCGTAAGGCGCAAACCTTACTCGGTAGTGCTGTTCGACGAGATAGAGAAAGCTCATCCCGACGTGTTCAACATCCTGCTTCAGGTGCTTGACGACGGCCGTCTGACCGACAACAAAGGCCGCACGGTGAACTTCAAGAACACCATCATCATCATGACCTCCAACCTAGGCAGTCAGTACATACAGAGCGAGTTTGAGCATATAACCAACGCCAACCGCGACGCCGTGATAGAAAAGACGAAGAAGAACGTTCTGGAAATGCTGAAGAAGACGATACGTCCGGAGTTTCTCAACCGTATCGATGAGACAATAATGTTCCTCCCGCTTACAAAGAGCCAGATAGCCGATGTGGTGCGTCTGCAGGTAAACGGAGTGAAAAAGATGCTGGAACAGCAGGACGTCAACCTCGAAGTCACCCCCGCGGCCATCAACTGGCTGGCCGATGCAGGCTTCGACCCGGAGTTCGGCGCACGCCCCGTAAAGCGCGCAATACAGCGCTACATGCTCAACGACCTGAGCAAACAGCTGCTCAGCGGCAGCGTGAACAGAGAGAAGCCGATTATCATCGACGCCGCTGCCGGCGGACTGACTTTCGGCAACTGACACGTCATTGCTGACGAGACTGTAACCAAGAGCCGGGAAACAAGAGCCGGGGAAACATGCCGTAAAAGGTGAAAAACATCTTAAAGGCATGTTATCCCGGTTATTGTTTCCCGGCTCTTAAATTCTTTCTACTTTCCAACTGCCACAAAAAGCACGGAGAGTGCCATCAAGCCGACCACAATGGCCATCATGAACAGAAACCATCCGATAAACACCTTTGCCGTATACCACGCCGTGCGCAACAGTTTGAAACCGTACAGCTGCTTGTAATCATAAAGAAGAATAAGGTATTGCATGAAGAAGGGCATGTAATACATGCTGTCAGCAAAACGCCTGCCTCTGTCCAGACAGACAACAATCAGCGACACAATCATCAGCTGGCTGGCTATGAATATCTGTGAGAAGAAACATTCGGCGATGTTTAAACCGGGACGTACAGGCGATTTTCTGAATACAGCCATTGTGATAAGCGCAAAGATACTGTGACTGAAAATCAGCTCTATGGCATGATTCCTTTTGAAGAAATCAAGAACGGTCTGAAAACCGTCATAAAAAAGATTCATGCCGGTCAGCACGGTGATTTTACCGTCATAAGCAACTTCGCCCGACACAGGTTCGGTCTGCAGCACCGCCAGCCGTTCTTTCTGAATATCGTATGACATGTCAAAAAAGCCGGGCACAACTATATTCATCGTCAGAACATACGCAGCAGTGACAAGAAAGAGCATCTTTATAGGCGGGAAATACGGCATCTGCCGCCCTTCAAGATAACCGCCGATCATGTAGCCGGGACGGATGATGAGATGCCACAACGTGCGCGGCAGACTACGATTGCCAAGTCCCCACACCTCAAGCACTTTCTGCATTGCACTTTTGATTGTGAAACGTGTTACTCCGGCCGACTGCCCGCAGCGCGGACAATAATTGCCGGTAAACTCGTTGCGGCAGTTCAGACACACATGTGTTTCTGCCGAAAGCCGAGGTGCAGGCACACCGCGGCGTTGCCAAGCCACGAAGCGCGACATGCGCCGCCGCATCTCTGCACCTGCCCGCCTGACACTGTCAGCAACGGCTGTTAATGGATTTTTCATGATTCTCAAATATACATCACATTCAGACATTTAGTCTGAACATGCAATAACACAATGCAAAAATAATATAAATGCAAATGAAAGATGAATAATGCAAAAGAAAAATGACATTCATAAGATGAATAACCTCATAAAATAAAAAAATGCCCCGATATCACATCAGAGCAAATTCTTAACTTTTTGAATGTCTTAGTCTTTAGTATCAATGTAGCATGTAATTCTGAAAATCTCTTAATTACGTTGGCAAAAGTAGACAAAAAAATTGACCTAAATCAAAAAATGTAAGTATTTTAATCAAAAATCTACGTAAACGTTTACGAAAACATGTCTGTCTATACGTTATCATAAGCCACAGAGCAAAAAATCCGTAATTTACTTGTATACACAACCTGACGCACATGTAAGACTCTCCTTGACTGACTGCATGCCAACGTCCGGAATGCGTCCGGAAAGCATTTTTGTAATCAGCTGAATATCAACAAAATACAAACGCCCGTGACATAATCGTGCAAAAGGTTACCTTTTGGCTTGTAAAAGCTTACCTTTTGCAGGCCGAAAGGTTACCTTTTACAAGCCAAAAGACCATGTATTGGAAAACGTACAGCAAAAAGGAATTATAGAGAAAATGTAAAACGGCGTTTTTCTTTGTGATTTAACTGAAATAATGTAACTTTGTACCATAATATATTATAACATCATACAAAAGGATGAAAGAATTTGTAATATCCGAAGTCAAGGCCGAAACAGCCATTCTCGTGGGACTTGTCACACAGGAGCAGGATGAAGCCAAGACAAAAGAATACCTCGACGAGCTGGAGTTTCTGGCCGATACAGCAGGAGCCGTAACCGTGAAACGCTTCACGCAGAAAGTAAACGGCCCCAATCAGACAACATACGTCGGCAAAGGAAAGCTTGAGGAGATAAAGCAATACATACAGGCAGAGGAAGAAGCCGAAAGGGAAATCGGCATGGTGATATTCGACGACGAGCTGTCGGCCAAACAGATACGCAACATCGAGAACGAACTGAAGGTGAAGATTCTTGACCGCACTTCACTCATTCTCGACATCTTTGCCATGCGCGCACAGACGGCCAGCGCCAAGACTCAGGTTGAGCTGGCGCAATACCGCTATATGCTTCCGCGACTGCAGAGGCTATGGACCCACCTTGAAAGACAAGGAGGCGGAAGCGGCTCGGGCGGAGGCAAAGGCTCGGTTGGCCTGCGTGGTCCGGGTGAGACACAGCTCGAAATGGACCGCCGAATAATCCTGCAACGCATGTCATTGCTGAAACAGAGACTGGCCGAGATAGACAAGCAGAAGAACACGCAGCGAAAAAACCGCGGCCGGCTGATACGCGTAGCTCTTGTGGGATATACCAACGTGGGTAAGTCTACTTTAATGAATCTGCTGGCAAAAAGCGACGTTTTCGCCGAAAACAAGCTCTTTGCCACGCTTGACACGACAGTGAGAAAAGTCGTGATAGAGAATCTGCCGTTTCTCCTTGCCGACACGGTGGGCTTCATACGAAAGCTTCCGACCGACCTGGTAGACTCATTCAAGAGTACGCTCGACGAGGTGCGCGAGGCCGACCTGCTGCTGCACGTGGTGGACATATCCCATCCTGATTTTGAAGAACAGATAACCGTGGTGAACAACACCCTGAAAGATCTAGGCTGCGCCGACAAGCCGTCGATGATCATATTCAACAAAATCGATGCTTACACATGGGTGGACAAGGAGCCTGATGACCTTACTCCGTCAACAAAAGAGAACATCACGCTCGACGAACTGAAGAAGACCTGGATGGCCAAGCTTAACGATAACTGCCTCTTCATCTCAGCAAAGAACAAAACCAACATCGACGAAATGCGCAACGTGATATACAGGCAGGTCCGCGAGCTGCACGTGCAGAAATATCCGTACAATGACTTCCTGTACCAGACGGAAGTATGATTGAAAAGTAAGAAAGGTTATCAGAGAATAATGATTGCGCCCGGCTACATTGCCGTACATTCCGGATTGCACGCTTAAATGTAAATACAGCAGCCAACCGACACCAAAAGTCGTAATGACTCTCCTTTACCAACTCTCTATCACCAATAAATCTTTTTGTTATGAACGAATACAGACCGCTGACAGATGACGAGATTATAACACTGGAAGACAACGGATGCACAGCTGAAGACTGGACCGGAATAAGCGTTGACGAAGACTTCAGACCGGCTCACATACACAACGTAAGGTTTTTCGGAGCCGTCAACCTCGGTGTATTTGAAAAAAGCGTTGAAGTGACAAACGGCTTCACCATACATTCGGGCCTGCGCAACGCCACACTGCGCAACGTCACAGTGGGAGACAACTGCCTGATAGAAAACATCGGCAACTACATCAACAACTACAACATAGGCGAAGACTGCTACATCTGCAACGTAAGCACGATGGAGACAACGGCGGAAGCCACCTTCGGCGAAGGCAACATGATATCAGTGTTAAACGAGGCCGGCAGCGGCAACGTGATGCTGTTCCGCGGACTGAACAGCAATCTCGCGGCACTCATGGTTGAACACTCGTCGGACAAGAACTTTGCCGATGCCGTAAGAACGGTAATAAAAGACGACATCAGCCGCCGCCACATATACACCGGCACGATAGGCAACGGTGTGCGCATAGTAAACACCACAGAGATAACCAACACCAACATTGGCGACAACTGTGAAGTGAACGGCGCATGCCGGCTGAGCGAATGTACCCTAGCAGCCGAGCCTGACGACAGCGTGTACATAGGCTCGGGCGTGATATGCGAGAACTCTGTCATTACCGACGGCTCGTCGATACTCAACAGCGCGAAATTATTCAACTGCCATGTGGGTGAGGCCTGCCAGATAACCAACGGCTTCACGGCCGAAAGCTGCCTGTTCTTTGCAAACACATACATGGCCAACGGTGAAGCGTGCGCAGCCTTCTGCGGCCCGTTTTCGGCCAGTCATCACAAGAGTACTCTGCTCATCGGCTGCATGACTTCGTTCTATAACGCAGGCTCAGCCACCAACTTCAGCAACCATGCCTACAAAATGGGGCCGATACACTACGGCACTCTCGAGCGCGGCTCAAAGACCGCCAGCGGCAGTCACACACTGTTGCCGGCCGACATAGGTACATTCTCTGTTTGTCTCGGAAAGATTGCCAACCATCCCGACACCCGCCGGCTGCCGTTCTCTTACATAATAGGCGACGGCCGTGACACGGTCATCGTGCCCGGCAGAAACATCACCACAGTGGGGCTGTTCAGAGATATAGACAAGTGGCAGAGACGTGACCTGAGAATGTCGGGAAGCAAGAAGAGCATAATAAACTTTGACTGGCTCAATCCGCTGACCGTCAACGAGATAATGAAAGGGCTCGATACGCTCCTCACGTTGCAGAACTGTGGCGGACAAGATGCGGACTGCTACGAGTATGAAGGCTGCAAGATAAGTGGAAAATCACTGAAACGCGGCATACAGCTGTACAATATTGCGGTAAAGATGTTTCTCGGCAAAGTACTTGAAAAACATACTCTGAACACCCCCGCACCGGCTTACGGCACGGGCGAATGGAGCGACCTGTCGGGCCTGCTGCTGCCGGTCACCGAAGAAACAAGACTTGCCGACAAGCTGAAATACGGCATGATAAACGACCTGGGAACACTGATCGAAACCCTTAACACCTACAACGACCTGTACGACAACTATCTGTGGACATTCGCACAGGATGTGATGAAGCGATATCTCGGCACAGACAGTCTGACCGATGACGACTGCGCAAAGATGCGCGAAGAAGGAATCAAGGCACACGGGGAATGGATTGAAGAAATAAGAAAAGACGCCGAGCGTGAATATAACATGGGAGACGTCACCCGTGATACGCTCGACAAATTTCTGGCACAGCTCCAATAACAAGAACAAAGACCTTTAACCTCATATTACATGAACAGAGTAAAAACAGCACTTTTTGTATTCCTGCTCGCCATCGTGCTGCCTTTGCAGGCAAAGGAATACAAGTATCAGACCGTTGGCGGCGACCTGATGAACACCCGAATCTACACTTTGGACAACGGGCTGACAGTATATCTGTCTGTAAACAACGAAAAACCGCGCATACAGACATATATCGCCGTGCGCACCGGAAGCCGCAACGACCCGCCCGAAACGACAGGTCTTGCACACTATCTCGAACATCTCATGTTCAAGGGAACACGACAGTTCGGCACCACCGATGCGGCTGCCGAGGCTCCGCTTCTTGACTCGATACAGCACCGCTTCGAAGTTTACCGCACGCTTAAAGACTCGCTCCGGCGCCGCGCATATTATCATGAGATTGACAGCATATCACAGCTGGCGGCAAAATACTTCATCCCCAACGAGTATGACAAGCTGATGTCGTCAATCGGAGCCGAAGGTACCAACGCCTTTACGAGCTATGACATGACATGCTATGTTGAGAACATACCGGCCAACGAGGTTGAAAACTGGGCACGGATAGAAGCCGACCGCTTCATGAACATGGTGGTAAGAGGATTCCACACCGAGCTTGAAGCCGTTTACGAAGAATATAACATCGGACTTTCAAGCGACTTCGAGAAGGCCATCAACGCATTAAACTACAAGCTGTACCCCGGTCACCCGTATGGCACACAGACGGTTATCGGAACTCAGGAACATCTGAAAAATCCGTCAATCGTCAATATAAAGAATTACTTCAATCGCTATTACGTACCCAACAACACGGCAATATGTATGGCCGGCGACTTCAACCCGGACGAAGTTATAGCAATAATAGACAAATATTTCGGCACATGGAAGCCGGGCAAAAACACTGCCTCCCCCGTTTATGCTCCGCTGGCTGAAGCTACGGCGCCGACCGACACCACCGTGGTAGGCCAGGAAGCAGAGATGGTGATGACAGCATGGAGATTTGACAAGGCGGCCTCACTGCAGACCGACACTCTCGAACTGGTGGCATCAATGCTGACAAACGGTACGGCAGGACTGTTCGACCTCAACCTCGGACAGACCATGAAGTGTCAGGCCGCAGTAGCTCTGCCGCAGACCTTGGCCGAATATTCAGAACTGTTACTGCTCGGATACCCCAATGAGGGACAGACCCTTTACGAAGTAAACGCACTCATGCTCGGCGAGATAGACAAACTGAAGCGCGGCGACTTTGACGAAAACCTGATAAAGGCTGTGGTGAACAACAAGAAATTAGACTACTACAAAACACTGGAAAGCAACGATGACCGTGCCTACATGATGGCCGAAGCATTCATCACAAACAAGAAATGGAGCGACGTAACAGGCAGATTAGACCGCATGTCGGGCATTACAAAACAGCAAATCGTCGATTTTGCCAACCGTCACTTCACCGACGGCTACGTAACCGTGTACAAGCGCATAGGCAACGACTCAACTATCAAGAAGATAGACAAGCCCGAAATAACGGCCATACCCACAAACCGCGACCTGCAAAGCACATTCGTTACCGAGATTGTCAACTCAAAGACAGAGCCTATACAGCCCAAATTCGTCGATTTTGACAAAGACCTGACCAAATGTACG
Source organism: uncultured Prevotella sp. (assembly GCA_939792625.1). GTDB lineage: Bacteria > Bacteroidota > Bacteroidia > Bacteroidales > Bacteroidaceae > Prevotella. The sequence continues at coordinate 1,809 of CALNFG010000037.1, read as the reverse complement.
ACAAAGAGCGGACTGCCCGTACTTTACGTGAAAAACACCGAGAACGGCCGCTTCATGCTGAACTATTACTACAATTTCGGCGAGACAAGCGACAAGTGGCTGCCATACGCAGCACAATATTTTGACTATCTGGGCACAGACAGGATGACAGCCGAACAACTTAAACAGAAATTCTACTTGCTGGCCTGCAGCCACAGCATCAGCATAGGCACAAGAACAGCAACCATACACATCAGCGGACTGGCCGAGAACATGCCTCAGGCAATGACGCTGATGGAAGACTTTCTTGCAAACGCGAAAGTCGACACAGTCGCATATAAAAAATATGTAGAGCTGGAAGAGAAGTCGAGAGCAGACAGCAAACTAGACCAACGCACAAACTTCAGCCGCCTGCAAACATACGGAATGTACGGCAAATACAACGCCGCACGCAATATCCCGTCGGCAAAGGAGCTGAAGGAGATGGACCCGCAGAAGCTGGTGGACATGATAAAGGCCATGAAAGGATACAAGCACGAAGTGCTGTATTACGGCCCCATGGAGCCGGAAGAACTGATATCGGCCGTGGACAAATATCACAAGACAGCCGGAACACTTGCCGACGCGCCTGCCGCAAGGCTCTACAAGCTGCAGCCCACGCCGCAGAACGAGATTCTCATAGCACCGTATGATGCGAAGAACATTTACATGATACAGTATCACAACGACGGTCAGGACCGATGGACCGCAGAACGCCAGCCTGTCATCTCGCTGTTCAACGAGTATTACGGAGGCGGCATGAACACAGTGGTGTTCCAGGAGTTGCGCGAGGCCCGCGGCCTTGCTTACAGCGCATTCGCCATGTACGGCAGGCCGGCTTACAAGGGAGACCCTGAGTATGCTTACACCTACATCATATCACAGAACGACAAGATGATGGACTGCATCAACACTTTCAACAACATTTTGGACAAAATGCCGAAATCGGACAAGGCTCTCGAACTGGCAAAACAGGCACTCATGAAACGCCTCGCCACACTCCGCACAACAAAAGAAAACATCATAAGCGCCTACATAAGCACACGCAATATGGGACTTGACTACGACCTGAACAGAAAAGTGTATGAGGCTGTACCCTCACTGACAATGGACGACGTTGCGAAATTTGAGCAGGAGACAATGGCCGGCAAACCTTACCGGTACATAATACTCGGTGACGAGAAGCAGCTCGACATTAAATCACTCGAAAAAATAGGACCGATAAAAAGACTGACTACTGAAGAGATATTCGGCTATTGACAACCTTCTGCCGGCATAATGCAGGCTACATGACACGTGCTGCCGACCGGCGGCTTTTCAAAAGGTTATCTTTCACGATGCGAAAGGTAACCTTTTGCCGTATAAAAGGCAAGCTTTTGCAGACCAAAAGACAAGCTTTTACAACACCGCTGATTATCAACGAGTTACGCAACGCACTCGTCTTACTGCAGAAACCATGAGAAAAACAATCAACAGGAAAACAAGAAACAAAGAAAAATGCGAAATAACGATGACGTATTTTTCTGAAACACATGCGCCGACGGGCATACGTTTTATGCCCTCCAAACCGTTCTTTTTCAGAAAAAATATATAACTTTGCAGACAAGAAAAAGAGCAAGGGACAGGAAGCGGAATGCCTGCACGCCCCGGCAATGACAAATACTGCCACAGGCATTTATGATGCGAACGGGCTGCAAACCGTTTTGTCCCTCAGACTCACGACAAAAAAATAAACCACAAACAAAACATTATGGCAACACCGGAATTCAAGTACGCCCCAATGTTCCAGTT
>CALNFG010000036.1 GCA_939792625.1 uncultured Prevotella sp. | reverse complement strand
TGCTTGTTCTTGTCAGGCCGGCAGGCGGTGGCTGCCGTCAGAATGATGGCGGCCACCGCGATGATATAAGTCTTTTTCACGTTGTGTGTCAGGCTTTTGTCATACAAGATACTGCGAGCTGATGCTCTCGTTGTTGACCACTCTGCGTATGGTTTCGGCAAACATGTCTGCCACAGACAGCTGTTTTACTTTGGCGCAGCGGTTGGAATAAGGAATGGAGTCGGTGAAGACCATTTCTTCAAGAGCGGATTTCTGTATTCTTTCGCTGGCCGGACCGCTCATCACGCAGTGAGAAGCGCATGCCCTTACGCTCTTGGCTCCGGCCTCTTTCATTATGTCTGCAGCTTTGGTTATTGTTCCGGCCGTATCGACCATATCGTCAATGATGACCACGTTCTTGTCCTTAACGTCGCCGATTATCTGCATGCTTTCCACCACGTTGGCCCTTGCGCGGGTCTTGTTGCACAATACGAGGGGGCATCCCAGATATTTTGCGTAGGTATTGGCACGCTTGCTGCCGCCCACGTCGGGAGAGGCTATCACGATGTTGTCGAGTTTAAGGCTTAACAGGTATGGCAGGATTACGCCCGATGCGTAAAGATGGTCTACCGGAACGTCAAAGAATCCCTGTATCTGGTCTGCATGCAGATCCATCGTTATGAGTCTGTCTATGCCGGCCACTCTGAGCAGGTCAGCCACGAGTTTTGCACCGATGCTCACGCGGGGTTTGTCCTTGCGGTCCTGACGTGCCCATCCGAAGTATGGGATTACGGCGTTGATGCTTTTGGCCGACGCGCGTTTGGCTGCGTCGATCATGAGCAGCAGTTCCATCAGGTTGTCCGAATTGGGAAACGTGCTTTGTACGAGAAACACGTCGCGTCCGCGAATTGACTCTTCGTAGGACACGGCGAACTCACCGTCTGAGAATTTTGTTATGAGCAGGTTGCCCAGCGGGCAGCCCAGACTGTGGCAGATCTTTTCCGCCAAGTACCTGGTATTGGTACCAGAAAATACCATGAAAGAGTTTTTTTCACTCATTTTGCCTTGTGTGTATTTAAGTTTTGCGGTTTGTCGCTGTTATGTGTTTATCAGGCCCCCGGCCCGTGTCTTGTAATGTCATGCCGTTCGCTCCGTGCCGTCACAGGCGGGCATGTGGGACTACGATGTGGCTTTGCGCAACTTGTCAAAGTGGTTTATCAGGTCTTTATAGTCTGTTTCGTTGTGTATGTCGAACTTGTTCCATAAGTCTTCACACACCACCACTCCGCCGAAGCCCAGTTCTTTAGCCTCGCGTATGTCTTCAAGGCTGATGCCCCATGCGGCGTAGACATGCTTGTCTATCAGGCCGCGGCGTGCGGCCTTGTTCAGCTCGTCTGTGTCTGTTCCTGCAGCCGCAGGCTTTGCGCAGAAGAACACATAGTCGGCTGTCTTTTTTGCTGCTGCCAGCGCATCGGCCGTGCTGCACGTGCGCCCCACTTTGCCTCTATAGTCTTTGGGAGGTGCGTCGGCGCTGTCTATGTGTATTCCTGCCAGCCGGTATTCGTTTTTCAGATAGTAGTGGTCGTGTACGGTTATTTTTCCGTATGTCGTTTCCGGCAGCAGCGAAAGCAGGCGTTCGGCCATCATCGGCTCGGCACCGGGCTTGCGCAGATGCAGGTCGGCCATGCCTTCGTCAAAGAGGGCTGACAGAATCTTGTCCTCTTCGACGAAAAACGCCTGTTGTGTCATAATAACGAGCTTCATCGTTCTTTTTCCTTTTTCAAAATGCAAAAGTATAAAAAAAAGACAAATTTGCAACCTATTAGTCTATAAAAGTTGTTTCTTGCGTAATAAAGCTGTGCTTTCCGGCCTTATTCCGTGGTTGTTGCGGTGCGTGTGCAGGGATGGCACGCGTGTCTTGGCTGCTGTGCGAAAGCTGCCGTTTTGTCAGTCGTTAGGCGGCTGTGACCGGGCGTTTTTCTGTGTCTGCGTATATGATTGATAATCAGTGCTTTGCAAAAGCTTATCTTTTGGAACGTAAAAGATAAGCTTTTGCGGCGTAAAACATGGTCTTTTACCGCCCAAAAGCTTATCTCTTGCAATTTGTCTGATGTTTATGTTACCACCGTAGGGTAACTGTGATGGGTATCTGGAGTAGGTGTGCATGTCTTTATGGCAGATGCCGACATGCACACCGGCCGGTGTCTCAGCGGCTTAGTCTGCCTTGCCGGGCGCCGTGGCGCCGCATGTGGTTTGCCAGCATGTCGGCAAACTCGTGGTTTTTAAGTCCCCAGCGCGGGGCTATGAGCATGTCGGCGGGAGTCTGTGCCGTGAATCTGTCAAGCACGATGTCCTTGCGCAGGCGCTCGATATAGTCTGTCAGCAGGGACACATATTCTTCAGGAGAATACAGTTTGAACGGTCTGTGGGCATATTCTTCGGCCATAGCCGTGCCCTTCACTATCTGCAGCTGGTGTATCTTCAGTATGTCGAGCGGTATTGCCGATATAGCATAGGCCTGTCTCAGGCATTCTTCCCTGTCTTCTCCCGGCAGTCCCAGTATGACATGCCCGCCTGTCATGATGCCTCTTTCGGCCGCGTCTTTTATGGCACGGCACGCACATCCGAAGGTGTGCCCCCTGTTGATGCGTTTAAGAGTGTCGTCATTTGCGCTCTCTATGCCGTACTCCACGATGACAAACGTCTGCCGTGACAGGTCGGCCAGAAGGTCTAGCGTGGCGGAGTTAACGCAGTCGGGGCGTGTGCCGATCACCAGACCGACCACTCCTTCCACGTCCAGAGCCTCACAGTACATGCGCTTCAGTTTTTCGGCTGAGGCGTAAGTGTTGGTATATGACTGGAAGTATGCAAGATAGCGCATGTCGGGATATTTTCTCGCAAAAAAGCGCTTGCCGTCTTCCAGTTGTCTGCTTATGCTTTCGCTGCCGGCGCAGTAAGCCGGACTGAACGCACTGTTTGAGCAGAAAGTGCATCCTCCCGTACTGATACTGCCGTCGCGGTTGGGGCATGTAAAGCCTGCGTCGACAGATATTTTCTGTACTTTGAACGGAAAGCGGCTGCGCAGCCACGTACCGAAGTCGTTGTATGGCAGATTGTTCACGTTACTCATTTTTCAGCGATAAGCCGAGGGTGTGACCACGGCGCGTTAATATCTTTTAAATCTATTACTGGTGCAAATGTAGTGAAAAATACTTATCTTTGTCCGCAAATAACCATAAAACTAAAAAAACAAGCGAAAGCGAAAAATACAATGAGAAAGTTTTTTGTCATGTGTGCGGCGTTGATGCTCGCCGTCGGCAGCGTTGTGGCAGCCGATGTGCTACAGTTGAAAGACATCGCTGATGGTAAGTTTGCGCCACAGTCGCCGGCAGTAGTAACGCCGATGGCCGATGGTGAGAGTTATGCCATGATAAGCGAGGACGGCAAGAAAGTGCTGAAGTTTTCATATAAGACAGGCCGGCAGACGGGTGTTCTCTTTGATGCGGCCAACACAGTGGGCGAGAGCGTCGACAAAGTTGACGGCTACATAATGAGTCCTGACGGCACAAGGATGCTCATACAGACAAAGACCAAGCGCATTTACCGCCGTTCGTTCACCGCCACCTATTATATTTATACGATAGCCGACAGAAAACTTGAACGCCTCTCAGACGGAGGTCCGCAGCAGACTCCGGTGTGGAGTCCTGACGGACTGAAAGTGGCTTTTGTCCGTGACAACAACATATACCTTATTAAATTGCTTTACGGCAATTCTGAAAGTCAGGTGACAAAGGACGGCGAGCGTGGCAAGGTTATTAACGGTGTGCCAGACTGGGTGTATGAGGAGGAGTTTGCCACAAACAGCGCCCTTACGTTCAATGCCGACGGCTCGATGCTTTGCTGGACAAGATTCGATGAGGCCGATGTGCCAACATTCTCTCTTGAGATGTATAAGGGGCTTAAACCGGCCAACGAGCAGTACGCCCTTTATCCCGGATTCTACTCTTACAAGTATCCTAAAGCCGGCGAAACCAATTCTAAGGTATCAGTGATGAGCTTCGACATACAGTCGCGTCAGACGCGCACCATGCAGCTGCCGCTCGATGCCGACGGTTACATACCGCGTATAAAGCCTACGGCCGATGCCGACAAGATAATAATATACACCATGAACCGCCATCAGGACATGTTGCGGCTCTATGCGGCCAATCCGCGCAGCACGGTGTGCAAGCTGCTCATTGAGGAGAGCGTGCCCAAGTATGTCAAGGAAGAAGCCATGGAGCGCATCATGATTACGCCGCAGCACATCATCGTGCCCAGCGACAGGAGCGGGTACATGCAGCTTTATCTTTACAGTCTTACGGGGCAGTTGCAGCGCAGGCTTACCAATACAGACTATGACGTGACCGATGTTTATGGATACGACGAACGCACGGGCAGCGTGTACTATCAGGCTGCTGGCAAGAATCCTATGAGCCGTGAGGTGTATGTCACTACCAGAAACGGAAAGACCGAGACCCTTGCCGGCCGCGACGGATGGAACAGTGCCATGTTCAGCAAAGGTTGCAAATACTTCATCGGCTCGTGGAGCGACAGTAACACGCCTTTCGTGTTCTCGCTTTGTGACAATTCTGGCAAACAGCTTGCCACCCTTATGGACAACGGCAAGCTGAAAGAGAAACTCGCCGCTTACAGTCTGCCGAAAAAAGAGTTCTTCAGCTTCAAGACATCTGAAGGCGTGCAGCTTAACGGCGTAATGATAAAGCCCTCTGATTTTGATCCCGCCAAAAAATATCCTGTAATCATGTGGCAGTACAGCGGACCTGGCAGCCAGCAGGTGGTCAACTCGTGGAATATAGGCTCAATGGGACAGGGCGGAATGCTCGACATGTATCTTGCACAGCAGGGCTTCATCCTCGTCTGCGTAGACGGGCGTGGCACAGGAGGCCGCGGTGCCGAGTTCGAGAAATGTACTTACCTCAATCTTGGCGACCTCGAGTCGAAAGATCAGGTGGAGGCGGCAATCTATCTCGGCTCTCTTCCGTATGTTGACAAGAACAACATAGGCATCTGGGGCTGGAGCTATGGAGGTTTCAACACACTAATGAGCATGAGCGAAGGCCGCGGAGTGTTCAAGGCCGGAGTAGCCGTGGCACCGCCGACGGACTGGCGCTTTTACGACAGTGTATATACAGAGAGATACATGCGCACGCCGAAAGAGAATCCCGGCGGTTATGACGTCAACCCGATCAACCGCGTTTCCTCATTGCACGGCTCGCTGCTTATCTGTCATGGTCTGGCCGATGATAATGTACATCCTCAGAACACGTTCGAGTATGCCGAAGCACTTGTTCAGGCAGACAAGGATTTTAAGATGAACATGTACACCAACCGCAATCACAGCATATATGGCGGCAACACGCGCAACCATATTTACAGGCAGATAGCTCAGTTCTTTACGGACAATCTTAAATGAAAAAATAAACAATAAAAAATGAACAAGTCAAAAAGTATTTACGCATTGGCGCTTGGGCTTATGCTTGCGCCGGTGAGTGCGGTGGCTGACAATGTGGCCGTTACGGTCAGAAACAGCGACAATGTGCAGCGTCAGGAATTGGTTGAAATTCCTGTCAATGATGTTTACGCCAAACTCGGAATAGGAGAAGGGAAACCGTTTATCGTAAAGAATGCTCTCGGACAGCAGGTGGCTTATCAGGTTACTTATGACGGCAAACTGCTTGTCGATGCGAGTGTACGTCCTGGAGGCACGGCCGAATTTACCATCATGCCGGGCACTCCCAAGCCGATGAAGACTTTTGTGTGCGGCAAGCAGTATCCGGAGCGTGTTGACGACATAGCATGGGAAAACGACCGTACGGCTTACCGTGTGTACGGTCCGGCGTTGCAGCGTACGGGTGAAAAGGCTTACGGTATTGACGTTTGGGTGAAGAATACGCCCGACCTTGAAGTTGAGAAACGTTACAATACAGAACTTTCAAATCATCCGAAGATAGAAGAACTCAAAAAAGCAGGCAAGACAGAAGAGGCCATTGAAATGGAACAAGAGACGACATACCACTTCGACCACGGCTATGGGCTTGACTGTTATAAGGTAGGTCCGACGCTTGGTTGCGGTGCCCCGGCTCTTATGAATGGTGCCGACATGGTGCTTCCGTATTGTTATGCCACTTACAAGATTTTGGACAACGGCCCGTTGCGCTTCACTGTTCAGCTGGATTACAACCCGTTTTCTGTCGGCGGAGACAATAATGTGGTTGAGCATCGCATTATAAGCTGTGATAAAGGCAGCAACTTCAACAAGATGACAGTGTGGTATGATGGCCTTACTCAGCCTCGTGACATGGTGGCAGGTGTTGTCATCCACAGCGAAGACACAAAGAGTCTGGCTTTCGGTGAGAATTATGTCTTGTATGCAGATCCTACTGACAATCCCACGAAACAGAATTTCCAGATATATGTCGGAGTGTTGTTTCCAAACGGGGTTAAGGCCACCAAGAGTATGATGTATGATGCTCCGTCAAACGGCAATGCCGGTCACGGAGTGGGCGTGATCACATATCAGCCCGGCGAAAAGTATACGTACTACTTCGGTTCAGCCTGGAGCAAGAACGATGTACGCACAATGAATGAATGGGTTCTGCGTGCGGAAGAATCGCTCAAAGCGTTGCAGACACCATTGCAAGTCACTGTTAAGTGATTGCATCACTCTTATTAACGGTTTGGCGGACAAATGCCGTCCGTCAGACCGATACTTGTCAATGAAAAACATACAGTTTATAATCTAATCTAATATGGTGAAAAAGTTATTATTGGGAGATGAAGCCATAGCCCAGGCTGCAATAGACGCAGGACTGAGTGGCGTTTATGCTTATCCTGGCACTCCGTCAACTGAAATCACAGAGTACATTCAGAATTCGGCTGTCGCTAAAGAGCGTAACATCCATCGCAGGTGGTCAACTAATGAGAAGACTGCAATGGAAGAAGCTCTCGGCATGTCTTTCATGGGTAAGCGTGCGATGGTTTGCATGAAGCATGTCGGCCTCAATGTTTGTGCCGATGCGTTTGTCAATTCAGCCATGACAGGTACAAACGGAGGAATTGTGGTACTGGTGGCAGACGACCCCTCAATGCACTCTTCTCAGAACGAGCAGGACAGCCGCTTTTATGCCAAGTTTGCAATGGTGCCTTGCCTTGAACCGTCAAACCAGCAAGAGGCTTATGACATGGTGCATTTCGCTTTTGATTACAGCGAGCATGTTCATCTGCCGGTGCTGATGCGTGTAACAACTAGAATGGCACACAGCCGTGCTGTGGTGCAGATAAACGAAGAGCCACGAAAGCAGAATGAAATGAATTTTGAGGCAAAAGCCAGTGAATGGGTGCTGTTGCCGGCAATGGCGCGCCGTCGTAATGACATTGTTACGGCTCAGCAGATTGAACTTGAGAAAGATTCTGTCGAGAGTCGCTTTAACCGCTATGAAGATGGAGCGGACCATTCGCTCGGCATCATAACAGGAAGTATCGGCATAAATTATCTGAATGAGTGTTATCCGGAAGGCTGCCCGTATCCTGTCTTGAAGATAAGCCATTATCCGTTGCCGAAGCAGCTGATGCGCAAGATGACGGCAGAGTGTGACAGTGTGCTGGTGATAGAAGAGGGACAACCGTTTATCGAAGATGTCCTTACCGGCGTTATGCCTGGCAATGCCGTGATAAAAGGAAAATTTACAGGTGATCTTCCGCGTACCGGAGAACTTAATCCTGACATCGTAAGAAAGGCTCTCGGCATGCCGTTGCGCGAGTGTTACGCTCCGAGCGAGAACACTGTGCCGCGTCCGCCTGCACTCTGTCAGGGTTGCGGGCACAGAGATGTCTATGCTTCTCTCAATGACGTGCTGAAAGACTATCCGAATGCAAGAGTGTTCGGCGATATAGGCTGTTATACGCTTGGAGCATTGTCGCCGTACAGAGCGTTACATTCAACTGTAGACATGGGCGCGAGCATTACGATGGCAAAGGGTGCTGCTGATGCAGGCCAGTGGCCGGCCGTGGCTGTTATCGGCGACTCTACATTCACCCATTCGGGTATGACGGGACTGCTTGACGCAATTAACGAGAATGCCGACATTACCGTAATTATCAGCGACAATCTGACAACGGCCATGACTGGAGGACAGGATTCGGCCGGAACAAACAAGCTTGAGGCTATATGCCGCGGTCTCGGTCTTGATGAGAAACATCTCCGCACGGTTGTACCTTTACCGAAGAACATGCCGGAGATAGAGCGCATTCTGCGTGAAGAGATAGAATATCACGGAGTAAGTGTGATAATTCCGTGCCGTGAATGTATGCAGACATTGCAGAGACATATAAGGGAAAAGAAACTGAAAGGAGGGCAGACAAAATGAAAACCGACATAATACTTTGCGGAGTAGGAGGACAAGGCATCCTCTCAATAGCCACGATTATAGGCGAGGCCGCCATGAATGAAGGACTTTACATAAAACAGGCAGAAGTACACGGCATGTCGCAACGTGGCGGCGACGTGCAGAGCAACCTGCGTCTTTCGTCAGAGCCGATACACAGTGACCTTATCGGTGAAGGACAGGCGGACGTGATAATATCAATGGAGCCGATGGAAGCATTGCGTTATCTGCCGTATCTGAATAAGGATACAGGGTGGATAATAACGTCTGACGTGCCTTTTGTCAACATTCCCAACTATCCTGACATGGAGCGCATCAAAGCCGAATATGCAGGCATGAAAAATATAGTCTCGCTCGACATAGAGGCTCTTGCCAAAGACAACGGCATACCGCGTTCGGCTAATGTCATTCTTCTTGGCGCAGCGCTGAAAGCTCTCGGCATAGAGCGCGACAAGGCGGAAGGAGCCATACGGGCCGTTTTCGGTCGTAAGGGCGAAAGCGTGGTGGAGGCCAATATTAAGGCACTCGGCATAGGCATCGAGGCCGGAAAATGATAAAGTGGCGGCCGGCAGACATGTCTGCCGCCTTTATTTTAATATATTGTCAACATGAAACAGACACCTATAAGTAAGGAACTTGTCGATAACGCCATACGCGATTTCGGCATACAGGATTTTGAACATGCCACAATCCGTGAGGTAAAGGCCGTTGCTGCATACGCCGAGAAGGAGTCTGGCGTGGAGTTTATCAAGCTCGAGATGGGAATACCGGGACTGCCGGCTTCACAGATAGGAGTCGACGCTCAGGTAAAAGCCCTGCAGGGTGGCATAGCACACTCTTATCCGGACATACAAGGATGTCCTGAACTCAAATCTGAAGCATCGCGTTTTGCCAAAGCTTTTATCGGAGTGAGTGTGGCAGCTGAGGGCTGCGTGCCGGTATGCGGCAGCATGCAGGGCACGTTTGCGGCTTTTCTTACCTGCTCGCAGTGCGACAGACGAAAAGACACCGTGCTTTTTATCGACCCGGGATTCCCTGTGCAGAAGATGCAGCTGCAGGTACTTGGGGTTAAGTATGAGACTTTTGACGTTTACGATTACCGTGGCGACAAACTTGCGCCGAAGCTTGAAAGTTATCTTGAAAAAGGCAACATCTGTGCCATTGTGTACAGCAATCCGAACAATCCGTCGTGGATATGTTTCAACGAAGACGAACTGAAAGCCATAGGGACACTTGCAACGAAGTATGACGTCATAGTGATGGAAGACCTCGCTTATTTTGCAATGGACTTCCGCAAACAGCTCAGCACGCCTTTTCAGCCGCCTTATCAGGCCACAGTAGCCCGCTATACAGACAACTACATGCTGTTCATAAGCGGCAGCAAGGCTTTCAGTTATGCCGGTGAACGCATAGGTGTGGTATGTATCGGCGACAAACTTTTTCATCGTCATTATGCAGACCTCGGCGAGCGTTATGAGGGCTTGCCTTTCGGTCTGGTTTATTCAACGCGTATGCTCTACGCCCTGTCGTCAGGTACGAGCCACAGCGCACAATATGCTTTGGCGGCCATGTTGAAAGCTGCTTCTGACGGTGCTTACGACTTCCGCAAGGACATAAGCGTTTACGGCAGGCGCGCCCACCGCCTGAAAGAGATATTCGTAAACCACGGATTCCGCATAGTTTACGATAAAGACCTTGACGAAAACATTGCCGACGGCTTTTATTTTACTATCGGATATCCCGGGCTTACCGGTGGCGAACTGGCTCACGAGCTGATGTATTATGGCGTGAGTGCCATCTGCCTTACCACAACGGGCAGTTGCCAGCAGGGACTGAGGGTATGCACTTCATTTATAGAAGACCGCCAGATGGACGAACTCGACAGACGAATGGCTGTGTTTGAGGAAAATCACAGATGAAAGTCTTACACTCGGGTGGATAAAGAATTTAGAGAAGCGAGTGAAACTTCTCTAAATTCTTTAATTCTGCTTCTGTGCCATTTTCTGATTTTGTGACAAGAACTTTTTTACATTGAGAAAGTGTTTTGTTTTTTTGCAAAACTTGTTTTTTTGCTGAAACAGCATGATTCTTTGTTAATGTCTTGAGCGTCTTTCCGGTCGTTTACGATTGCTGTTTTCGACGTTTGGCCTTCTAAACTTACTCAAACAGCAATCGGAAACATCCCGGAAACACATCTCAATACATTTGACAAAAAAATCAAAGCAGTCTCTAAATCTTTCGTCTGTCGAAGAAATACTGCCCTTTCTTTTTTGTTCTTCTGCCGTATTCTATTGCGTGTGTGGGGCAGTGGTGATAGCAGGCGAAGCACGCCAGGCACGAACCGTCGTGATTCCACTGCGGCATGCCGCTGCCGTCGGGCGTGACGTTGCCGGTGGGACAGGCCTTGACACATGCTCCGCATTTCAAGCAGCGGTCGGCAGTCACCCTGAAAGGCTTGTCGGTTATCATCCTGTCGGTGAAGAGTCCGCCTATCAGTCTGCTGTTTATTTTGGGCCACCGGCCTATGGTCACTTCATATACGCCGGCCTCCTTTTTTTCAACTATGCCTGATATCCGTTTCATGTCGGCTTCGGCTTTGGCTTTCTTTGCGGCTTCTTTTTCAGGCGTGTCGACGTCCATGAACGGCAGTCCTACGTATGATTCGGGCATAATCAGCGAGAATGCACTGTTTAGCAAGATGTCGCGACAGGCAAGGTCGCCCTTCAGTATGTCAACGGCTTCGCCCACAGTGTCGCCTGCCGTAGCCACGGCGTAGCAGTAATGCCCCGCGGCATTGCTGATGTGCAGCCGGCTGATGAAACTTCTTAGAACTTTCGGCGGTCGCCACCCGTGTACAGGGAAGCAGAAGCCAATGCGTTCGTTTTCGGCAATGGTGTAAGTCATTTCGGCTTCTTCGGTGTCAAGTATGTTTATGATTGTGTCGTCAATGGCTGCGCCCAGTGTCTGTGCCGCCCATTTGGTGTTGCCTGTACAGGATAGATAAAATATCATGATGCTTTTTTTGTCGTAAACGGGAGAAACGGTTTTTTATTTTCATTTACGAAGCTTCATTACGCAAAATAATGTTAATGCCACTGGTCGCGTTTTCTTCGGTTAATGCCGCTGTAATGTCTGCGCGGCGGCAAGGGCTTGTCTCGCGGAGATTTTTGCTGTTTTGCACGTGTTTGTGTAATGTCTTGATTATCAGATGAATATGCTGACGAACTCACCGAAGCTTTGTTCCGTTGTTGCCAAAGATAACCTTTTACGGCCTAAAAGGTTACCTTTGGCATCGTAAAAGACCGTATCCGCCAGTGGCGGAGCTTGCCTTTAGCTGGCTGAAAAGGCCCTGATATGGCTGTTTTTCCTTAAATTTTTATTCAAAATGTATATTTTCCTGCATTTTTGCGTGTTGTCAATGCCGATATTTTATGCTGTCCGGAGATTTTTGAATGTAATGAAAATGGAAAATGTCTGTATGCCCTGAGTGTTAAATAAACTGAACGGTATGACATCGGTACGTCTTCTTGTCGATAATTATCCGTATCTTTGTGATTACTGACAGTGGCCGTTCCGCGACTTGTGCGGATGTCCGGCGGAAGTGATGATTCGGGCCGCTGCCATATCTGTGCCATGAAGACAAACGGACGCATACAGCTGTATCCAGTGTTAAGGATAGCGGTGTTTTTCGCCGCAGGTATCATTGTCGGAGAGCGTTGCTACGGAGTGCTGTCGGCCACGGTGTGGCTGTCGGCTCTTGTCGTTGCGCTGGTGGCAGCCTTTGCGTTGCGCCGCCGTGCCGTGGCACAGACCGTGGCTGTTTTCTCCGCATGTGTGATGCTGGGCGGCTGTCTTGCCGCCGTCGCTCTGTCGCGTGTTGACGTCAGTCTGCCCGAGGGCGATGTGGCTTATTCGGCTGTGGTTGTCAGCCGGCCGGTGGCGGTTGGCAAGGTGGTGCGTTGCGACTTGATGATAACTGACTCACGGCGGCCTGTTAAGGTAAAGGCGTCGTTTTATCGTGATGACCGTGCCGAGCGGCTCAGAGCCGGTAGCGGTGTAAGGGCTGTGTCTGTGCTTGAGCGTCCGTGCAACTATGACGGCGGAACATTCGATTACCGCCGTTATCTGTTGTATCACGGTTTTTCGGCCACTACATTTCTTTATATAAATGACTGGCACGAGGCCGTGATCAGTCTTGAACGCCTTTCTTATGCCGGGCGGGTTAAGATAGCCGCATTGTCCGTAAGGGAAACTCTGCTCGGACGGCTCAGGGATATGGGTATCGACGGTAATGCCTATGCCGTGCTTGCCGCCATGACTTTGGGTGAGCGTGTGGCCATGCCCGACGAGCTTGGCGACGATTATTCCGTATCGGGCGCGTTGCATGTGTTGTCGCTTTCGGGACTGCATCTCAGCATTGTCTATGCCATGCTGTCGTTGCTCTTCTTCGGCCGTTGCCGGCGCTTGCCGGCGTTTGTGTGCGTTATCGGTGCCGTGTGGACCTATGTGTTCATTGCCGGTCTGCCCGTTTCTGCCGTGCGTTCGGCCGTAATGCTTACCGTCTATTCTCTTGTCGGCCTGCTCAACCGTGAGCGTCTGCCGCTCAACGCTCTTGCCGTTGCAGCAGTGGCTGTGCTTGTTGTCAGCCCTTTGGATTTTTACGATGTCAGCTTTCAGATGTCGTTTGTCTCCGTATTGGCCATAGTTCTGCTTTACCGTCCGATTTACAGGCTTGTGCCGCGGCGTGTCAGCGCAAAGCCCGTGGTGGGATGGGTGTGGGGCATGACGGCCGTGTCGCTGGCCGCACAGATAGGCGTGGCTCCTCTGGTGGCGTTTTATTTCGGGCGTTTCTCATGCTATTTTCTGCTTGCCAATTTCGTTGCTGTTCCGGCGGCCGCGGCTGTTCTTTACGGCGTAGTGCTTATGGCGGTGATGTGGTGGTTGCCGTCTGTTCAGGATTTGCTTTGCCGTGCGCTGGTCATGGTCGTTGATTTTATGAACGGCGGAGTGTCGTTTGTGGCTTCTCTGCCCGGTGCAAGTGTTGACGGCATACGGCTCGATGTGGTGCAGCTTGTCATGGTTTATGTGTTAGCGGCTGCTGTCTGCCTGCTTCTGCGGTATGTCCGGAAGATGTGTTGGGGCAGGGCAGACAGTGAGGATGCTGATATGTGGAAAGGCCGGAATTGATTATAATTGACATGAGGCAGTCTAATTTCCGTCTGATTTAATTGTGAATGTCAAAATAAAAGCGTAATATTGCAGGCTGAAAAAATGTCTGATTAAAACTTTATCCTGCATGAACGGAATGTATTGGCAACCGGAAATTGAGACACTGTCTCGTGTGCGGTCGTATTGTCCGCGACTTGTGCCATGTCTTTGTGAGGGCTTGTGCAGACAATAATGTTTAACGAACGTTTAAAATATTGATAATGAGAACATTCATAATTATTCTTTTTGCCGTTCTTGGTGTGCGGCAGTGTGCTTTCGGAAAATCGTTGGAAGAAATCTTGCGGGCCATGCCCTCAAGTTTCATACCATATCTTACCGACAATCAGCGTGAGGAGATGAGTAAGTTTACAGAGGGTATGAAGTCGGTTGAAGTGAATAATATTTTTAACGGTAAGACGGCTGTTGACACTATATCTTCTGATTTTGCGGTAATCAGGCTTAACGCCGTGGCCGACATGCAGGTCAGGCTGCTGTCTGCGCCCGATTCGTCTCAGATAGTGTGTCTGGTAAAGACGGTGAGAAAACCTCTGGCCGAAAGTTCCATTAGCTTTTACACAACAGACTGGCAGCCCGTTGAGTCAAGATTCGGTCTGCCTGACATTGGCGATGCCGGTGTTATGATGCAAATGCTTGTGGAGCGTCCCGACAGCATCGATGCGATAAGATTTAACCGTCTTTGCAGTTATATAGAGCCGGTTATGGTAAGTGCGGATTGCTCAAACGATGACAACATCATCACTTACAGTCTGAGTCTGCCGTTTGTCACAAAAGACAAAGCCGATGAGATAAAGGCTGTAATAAAGAAAAAATCATTTAAATGGGACGGTAAAACATTTAATGAATATTAAAAACACGTTTTTTTATTGTAATAGTTTTGTTGATTCAAATAATATCAATACCTTTGCACTGTGTTTTTCATGGTATTAGATTATTAAGGTTAATAAAAGATTGGTTGTCGTGAGACAATCAATTTTTGTTTTATATAGGTTTTAGCTTTTTGCGGGCATCTGTATAAAATGATTATTTATTGTTTTGTCGGAACTTATATTTATCAGCCTCTTTCTTTATGTCCGGCAGTGCGAGTTTATACCCTTCTTTCAAAGCTTTTCTTATGGCCTTGTTTGATTCTTCCAGATTGGCAGCTACGTTGTCGTATAAATCACCGTCAATCCCCAGTTTCTTGGCTTCTTCTTTTGATATGTTTAAATGGTAGGTACTGTCTTTTAGCGATACATAGTCAGCCAAGATTATGGCTGCGGCCCTTTTCGCCCTTGTCTCTTTTGGCATTTGTCTTAATTCCTCTATTGATACGGCCAACGCCTTGGCTTCTTCGGTTTCAGATGTATAAGTTCTTTTTCTGATATTGTTGCCATCGGTGCAAGTGCTTCTGTCAAATCTTTCTGTACATGCTGTTGCCGTTAAAGTCGTGAATACAAGAATATAGAGTGCAGTTTTCATTAATATTTCTCGTTATTGATGTTAATGGCTTTCTTTATAAAGAGATGTGCAAATATAGCAGTTTTGGTTATATCGCTTTGTCTTTTTAATATTTTTAATATCATCAATGTCATTATGTGTGGGTCGCATTTCCTTATTCAATTTTTCGCGCGAATTGCTTCCGGAACCAGTAAAAAAGCCTGTTTTTAGAAAGAAATGAATGAAAAATAAAAAATAATTGCAGAAATATTTGGCGGTTTCAAATAAAACACCTACCTTTGCACTCGCATTTGAGAAATAACAAATGTGACGCGCTTGTAGCTCAGTTGGTAGAGCATCTGACTCTTAATCAGAGGGTCCAG
>CALNFG010000035.1 GCA_939792625.1 uncultured Prevotella sp. | reverse complement strand
AGGTATAGGAACATGCACTCTGAGACATGCCCCGCACAGGGTCGGGAGGCAAGTTATTCCAATACACACAACTATCTGATAATCAACCTGTTGCAAAAGCTTATCTTTTGCGTTGCAAAAGGTAAGCTTTTACCGTCTGAAAGACCGTCTTTTACATCGCAAAAGCTTACCTTTCGCAAAACGTCCGCTCACGGCCGCCCGTGCAAACCTGCCGCAACGACATTTTATCACGCCAAAAAGTGCCCTGTAAACGGAAAAATGCCTAAATTTGCAGGAACATCTATGGCCGTTACTTCAGAAACCAACAAACGCATAGCAAAGAACACCCTGATGCTTTACTTCAGGATGCTGTTCACCATGGCCGTGAGCCTTTATACGAGCAGGGTTGTACTTGCCACGCTCGGTGTCGAGGACTACGGCCTGTACAACGTCGTGGGAGGATTCGTTTCGATGTTCTCTTTCCTAAACGCGGCCATGGCTTCGGCTACGCAGCGCTTCCTTAACTTCGAGTTGGGTCGCGGCGACACGTCACGCCTGCACAAAGTGTTCTGCACGAGCATAAACATCCATGCCATTATATCGGCAACAGTGCTGCTGCTCTCCGAGACCATCGGACTGTGGTTTGTATATACCCATCTCAACATTCCGCCAGACCGTTTTACAGCCGCCCTGTGGGTTTACCACACATCGGTGCTGGCTTCGGTCATCATGGTGATGAGCATTCCGTACAACGCGGCGATAATAGCCCACGAGCGCATGGGGGCCTTCGCATACATATCGGTACTCGAGGTTGTGCTTAAACTCCTCATTGTATATCTGCTCGTGGTGACCGACACCGACAAACTGGCACTCTATTCGGTGCTGATGCTGCTCATCCAGCTGCTCATAAGGATAATATACGGCCGTTACAGCGGCAGGCATTTCCCCGAGACTCATTACCGCCGGATATGGGACAGGCAGCTGCTGCGCGAGATGACAGGCTTTGCCGGCTGGAATCTTTTCGGCAACATAGCCGCAGTAGCCTTCACCCAGGGACTGAACGTGCTGCTCAACATGTTCTTCGGTCCTGCCGTCAACGCCGCACGCGGCATAGCCGTACAGGTGCAGAACGCCATCAAAGGCTTCTGCATAAACTTCCAGACGGCGCTCAATCCGCAGATAACAAAATCGTATGCAGCGGGCGACACGGCCTACATGCACACCCTTGTGTTCACAAGTTCTAAGTTTTCATTCTATCTCCTGCTGTTTATCTCGCTGCCGGTAATGCTCGAAACGCCGGTGATACTCAAGTGGTGGCTCGGCATTGTGCCCGGACATACCGTGGCGTTCATCCGCTACATTCTGGCCATATCCATGATAGACAGCCTTGCCAACCCGCTGATACAGGCAGCATCGGCCACGGGCCGCATACGCAGATACCAGTCTGTGGTGGGCACGATGCTCATCATGATACAGCCTGTGTCTTACGCCGCACTGAAGCTCGGCTCACCGGCCGAAGGTGTATTCATTGTACAGCTGGCCATGTTCTGCCTTGCACAGCTGGCACGTATATGGATGTTGCGCCCGCTGATAAACCTCTCGCTGCGCACATATCTTGCAAAGGCGGCTCTGCCGATAGCGTATGTCACGGGGGTGTCGCTCGTCGTTCCGCTGGCCATATACATGCTTATGCCACCGTCGGTACTGCGTTTCGCAGCCGTCTGCGCGGCTTCGGCCATATCGGTCGGCGCTTCTGTCTACTTCATAGGCATCACACAGGGTGAACGCGGCTTTCTTACCGAAAAGGCAAAGGCCGCACTCAAAAGAATAAAAAGATGATAAACATTACCGATAAGCATAAATGCTGCGGATGCGCGGCCTGCGCACAGCGCTGCCCGAAGCAGTGCATTGTCATGCAAGAAGATGACGAAGGCTTTCTCTATCCCGTGGTCAACCGTGCCGCCTGCATAGACTGCAGACTGTGTGAAAAGGTGTGTCCCATGCTCAGGTCTCTGCGACAAAAGCCCGCCAATGAAGTTCTGGCCATAAAAAACCGCAACACCGCCGACCGCATGGACAGTTCGTCGGGAGGCGTGTTCATAGCTCTCGCACAACGTACGGTGGCAACCGGCGGTGCCGTATTCGGTGCCGTGTACGACGGGAAATGGGAAGTGGCACACTCGATGGCAGACACTCCCGGAGGAATAAGGCCGATGATGGGAAGCAAATACATGCAAAGCCGCACCGGAGACTCATTCTCCCACGCCGAAAGGCTGCTTAAATCGGGACGTGACGTGCTGTTTTCGGGCACGCCGTGCCAGATTGCCGGTCTGCACGCCTTTCTGCAAAAAGACTATTCCAACCTGCTTTCCGTCGACATTGCATGCCATGGCGTGCCGAGCGTCAAGGTGTGGCGGAAGTACATCGAAGAAACTTTTCTGCGTCAAGACGCCTCCACCGAGATTACGTATGTAAACTTCCGCGACAAACAGAAGGAAGGGTGGAGACGGTATAACGTTGTGATAAAGGGCAGAAGAAACGCCGGAAGCACCAACGAGACAGAACTTTCGGCCTCTGTATATGTAGACAATCCTTTCATGCGGGGCTTTATGTCAGACGTCTATCTGCGCCCTGCATGCCACCGGTGTCTATTCAAATGCGGAGCCTGCGGCAGCGACCTTACCATAGCCGACTACTGGGGAGTCGACTTGCTGATGCCGGATTTTGCTGACGACAAGGGCGTAAGCCTCGTCATTGTCAACTCAGACAAAGGCCGCAAGGCTCTCAACGGCCTCGACACAGACGTCCGTCAGACCACTCTCGACGGAGTGGAGCGCCACAACGGAGGCTTCACTTCCGCACCTCCGGAGAAGCCTCTGCGCCACAGATTCTTTGCCGACATCGACTCGGGGACAAGCTTTGACGACGCACTGGGCCGCGCCCTGCACGTACCGGCCTGCGTCACGGCAGCAAAAAATCTAAGGAAAGTCATAAAAAACACCATCAAAAAACTTACAAAATGAGGATAGGAATACTCACACTTCCGCTCCACACCAACTACGGAGGCATACTCCAGGCATACGCCTTGCAGACAATACTGACCCGGAAGGGACACGACGTGTACGTGATAGAGAAGGAACAAAAGCCGTTCGGAGTATCCCCGTGGCGACTGCCTGTAAAAATCTGCCACAGGGTGGTTGACAATCTGACGGGAAGAAGCAAGCCCATATTCCCCGAATGGCGGCAAAGACGCGAACTGCCGGTGATAAGACAGCACACAGACCGCTTCATCGGCAAACACATCAGACGCAAGACATTCGGCAAATACTCTGACATCTGCGAACAAGATTTCGACGGTATCGTGGTTGGCAGTGACCAGGTATGGCGCCCGCAATACTTCGACGACATACGGACAGCCTATCTCAACTTTGCAAAAGGATGGAACATAAGGCGCATGGCCTATGCCGCGTCGTTCGGCACAGACGTCTGGGAATACACCGACCGGCAGACAGAGGCATGCGGCAGACTGCTTGCCGGCTTCGATGCGGTTTCGGTCAGAGAGGACAGCGGCGTGGCACTGTGCCGCAGACATTTCGGCATAGAAGCACAACACGTACTCGACCCGACAATGCTTCTCGGCCCCACAGACTACACGAAACTGCTCGACGGCACGGCTACACCTGCCTGCGGCGGCACACTGCTGAACTACATACTCGACGAAACACCGGAAAAGAACGCACTGGCCGCAACCGTTGCACGCGGAAGAGGCCTCGTCCCGTTCCGCGTAAACTCACGTGTGGAGAATGACAAGGCACCCTTGAACGAGCGCATACAGCCGCCCGTAGAGCAATGGCTGAGAGGATTTCACGACGCCGGATTTGTCATTACCGACTCGTTTCACGCATGTGTTTTCTCTATAATCTTCAACAAACCGTTCCTGGCAATAGGCAACGAGGGACGCGGACTGTCGCGCTTCAAGTCGCTGCTCGCCATGTTCGGACTCGAAGACAGACTGCTCTGCAACCCCCGCAACACAGGAATTGACGACATAAAATGTAAGGAAATAAACTGGGACAGCGTGAACGCCACGCTTGCCGGACACAGAGAAGAGTCCATGCAGTTTATCGACAGGCTTTAACTGCCGGCACTGTCACCGCCGGTACGCAACACCTGATAACGGTCCTGCCCGTTTGCCTTGTAATCGTATCCGAACAAATGCTTGCGCAGCTTTACCCAATTAAAGCGCAAGACGAACCTTATCCACCTGACGACAGGCAGCCGCGGCGACGTGTAAAGCCGGCTGTCCATATAGACATAGTACAGATTGGCCAATGTGTCAAAGGCCGAAAAGTCTTCAGGGGCACCCTTATAAAGCCACTCTTCGGCTATGAAGCGGTCTGTTGATATACGCTTTTCGGGAAATGCGGGCAGACGGCGCACATAGTCGGAACGCACCCACCAGAAGTTGCCCGCATACATATAGTACTTCTTAGGATAAGGCGGCAGGCGGTAACATCCGTAAGTATCATAGCCGCCGGTCAGCGCATTGACAGCCACCTGCCATTTGTTGAAAAGGAAATACTCCATCATGCGGCGCCACGCATCCACGTTGCGGCGGAAGCTGAGAAAGCTTTTGTCTGACTTTCCGCCGCCGTAATACGATATGCCCTTTGTGTGAAAATAATAGAACAGACAGTCTTCGCCGCTGCTCTTGTCACGCATGAACTCAAGCGCAGGATATTCAAACCTTGCAGGGTCGGCAGACACCGAAATCATCTCAACCTTGTCTTCGCCTATCATCCGCCTCAGTTCTTCGGCGTCTTGCGCGTCTGTAACGATGCAGCTGACGTACAGCCGGTCCGTAACATCATACAGCCCGCTCTTCTTCAAGCGGCTTATCTGGTCAGTGACAAGCTCGCGCCAGCCTTTGTCGCAGAACACATGATACACTCCGTAGACAGGCATGACGACATCGGGCCGGTGGTCCCATTCCGACAAGTCATACCTCTGTACCGCCCTGAAAACCGTATTGTATGCCGTAAAGACTGCTTTCCTTATAAAACCAAACATCTTCCAATTATTTATCTTGCCGGCAGAGGCAGCCGTTTCACCGCCCGGCGACAGGGCCGCAACACATTGCCCACTGCCTTGACATCCATGTTCTTAATACAGGTAAACGGCCTCGTATGCTTCCTGCATACGCCTTATGCCGAACTTTTCTTTTGCGAATTGCCTTGCCTTCACACTGAGTCCGCAGTTGTCAGCACGCTTTTCAAGCGTCCTGAAAATACTGACATACTGCCCCAAGTCGTTTCCGCGCACGCAGAGCGGCCAGTCTGGGGGCAGCGTGTCGCGCAGTCCGGGACAGCTGTTGGCTATCACCGGCAGGCCTGCCAGACTTGCCTCGATGGACATTATGCTCAGTCCTTCAAACTCAGAAGGCATAAGCAGATAGTCAAACGATGACAGACATGCCGCCAGACCGTGTACGGGCGCGTGCAGGGTGACAGAGGACAGTGAGCCGAGTTCGCTCTCTATGTCGCGCCGCAAGCTGCCGTCGCCGATGACGTGGAAGTGGAAGCGGTCGCTGTCCTTAAATCTTTTTATTATCTGAATCAGCGTGGATATGCCTTTCTGAGGCTCCAGCCTGCCTGCGAACAATATGTTTATTTTTCCCCTGACGATGCCTTCGTAAGGCTTTTGAGGCGTTTCAGCCACTCCGTTGTATATTATCGGGGCACGTTGGCCGTACTCCTCCTCGTAACAGTTGCGCACCGACGGCGATATGGCTACATTGGCGTTGTGGCGCCTGAAGAAGCGTTCAACGCGGCGGCCGGTGGACTTCATGCCCGTCCACAGCCGCGTGTTGTGTATGGTACGCACCGGCTTGCACCCTTTAAGCAGGGCCGGGAAGAGGGTGAAGAACCAGCTTACGGCCAGGTCGGGCATTTCGGTGTGACTGTGTATGACGGCCGGGCGGTGTTTCAGAAAGAGCGGCAGAAACCACAACGGGAAAACAAATGCCGCCAGACGTTCGAAAACATAATGGAAACGTACATACGGCACACAGGCACGATGATAACGAATGCCGGCATCGTCGAGTTCGGCAATGAAGACGGGAGTCACCCGCGAACGGGCACGTATAAGCTCGACAACGTGGTATTCAAAGCCCTCCGTCTTAGACTTGGCTATGTTCACCGCCACACGTTCGGCTCCGCCGACGTCAAAATGCGATATTATGTGGAATACCTTTTTCATGCGCATTATAATGCAAAGATAGCAATATAATGAAAGAACGGACAAAAAGAAAAACCTTTTTACACATATTTAAGAAAACCGCATGAAGTCACCCTGTCGGTAAATCATTTTTCAAGGTTTTACCAAAGGTTACCTTTCGTCGTGTAAAAGGTAAGCTTCGGCCTCACAAAAGGCAAGCTTTGGCAAGGCTAAAGACCACGTTTTGCGAGCCGAAAGATAAACACCTGTGACACAGCAGGTTACAAACGTGTCAAAAATCAAAGGCGAGCCGACGGCAAGATGACCGCCGGCAGCGGTGTCAGCGCCTGCAGCGGAGCGCGGCCACATACACGCGCCGCACGGCGAGATACGCTGTTTCGGCCACACGATACGGCCAGCGGCCGCGGAACATGGCTGCAAGCAGACGGAAGACAAGGCCGCGCGGAGCATAGTTCAGCAACGAGTCGGCCTCAGCGCGGTCAAAGCCGTGCAGCCTGACGTTGCGCAGGGCGTTGGTCATGCCTATCTGCAGCGGAACGAGGTAGCGGCCCGAGGCATCGTTGGCCGTGAAGAAATCGAGTACCACACGGTTGGCACGAAGATACGAGCGGACATGTTTTTCAGATGCGGTATGTGTGTATGACGACTGATTCTCGTCACTGTAAAAATACACCGGGTCGTCTATGAACGAGCGTCCGGCGTAAAACATCACGCGCGTCATAACCGAATAGTCTTCGCTGTAATCGATGCCCGCCGCAAGACAGATGCCGTTACCTGTGAACAGAGAGCGGCGGTACAGACGTCCCCACATACGGTTTGACACCACGTTCTGGCAGAGCAGCATGCACAGATAGGCGCCGTCGCTGCGCTCGTGGCACGGCACATTGACGGCAGAGACGCCGGCAGGCGTCACGCGCTGCCACCCGCCGTCCACCATGTCGGCACCGCTGCGCTCCATCTCGGCGCAAAGCAGCTCGACGGCACGCGGCGGCAGATAGTCGTCACTGTCGACAAACGTCAGGCAGTCGCCCGTGCAGCTGTCTATCAGCTTCTGCCTGACGGCACCTATGCCGCAGTTGTGCCCGTTGCGTATTATCCTTATCTGCTCCGCACGCTGCGGGTAACGGGCCGCAACCGAGCAAAGTATGTCTATGGAACGGTCGGGGGTGCAGTCGTCGACAAACACATATTCGATGTCTCTGTACGTCTGTGAGAACAGCGACTCGGCACACCGGCCGATATATTTTTCAACCCCGTAGACGGGTACAAGCACTGAAACCTTCATGTGAACATCGTTTTACATCGCGGCGCACGCCGGCCGCACCGCTACACCAGATAACCAATAAACAGCGTAAGATTATATGCCAGCAGCCATACCGTAAGCGCCACGAGCAGCCCGCGCAGCCATACGGCACGGCGCCCGGTCCCGGCACGGCGCACAAGGAAGCCCACGGCCAGCGGCATTACGAAAAGCCAGTGGGCGCCCATGATGTACACTTCGTTGATGCCGAAGCCCAGGCCGAGGTGTATGGCCATGTCGAAAGCGAAGCCCGAAAGAGCCATCCACAGGAAGCGCGAGCGCCGGCCGCACCATATTCCGGCAATGAACAGCGCCACGAGCAGAGCCTCGACAACATAATTGACCGCCCAACGGTAAGTCACCACCACGGGACGGCTGCGCAAAGTGTCCTCAAGCAGATGGTCGGGGTGCAGCTGTACGGATTCGCCGAAGAGATTCTCAACCGTTGCCGAGAGGCGCGACGTGGTGGCGTCGGTCCACTTCATGAACTCACCCTCTGCCATGGGCTTGCCCGTATGCAGGTGCCACGGCTTATTATGGTCGCTTATATATTTCGCATGGGCCCACATCTTCATCTCCCGGTCGAAAGCCTGCTTTATCACGACGCTGTCCGTCAGTGCCGTGGTGTCTTTAAAATGGGCAAACATCTTCTCGCGCTTCTCGGCATTCTTCTTGTCAGCCAACTCCTTGCGCTGCTGCTCTTTGGGCTTTACGAAGGTACGGTACTCCCACCGGGCGAAGCCCCATATCAGGGCTGCCGGCAGCAGGACGGCAAAGAGGAAATACTTCAGGCGGAAGAAACGCCTGCCGTTGGTGAAGAGCGAATACAGGTAAATCTTTATTCCGTTGCTGAGAGTCACGCCGGCGGTGACGAAGAACAGCGCCACCGTCTGCCATATCTTGAACGTCGTGCCGGCCTGTATCTTGCGGCCGGAGACGTAAACGGCGAACAGAAGCAGGAACATCGAGACGCAGAAATGGTCGGGCACGACGGCCGCCACCATGACGTAGGCGTAAGAGAAGAGCATCGTTGAGAGCAGCGCCGAATCGAAGGCACGCAGCTGTATGATGTCCCTGAACGTGCGGTAAATGAAGATGAAAGCGTAAAAGGCGCAGAACAGCAGCGGCAGAGCCACGATAAACTGCACCGGATTGACGCCGGTGGTTTCCATAATCCACTTGTCAAGCACGGACAGCGGCCAGACCATGAACGAAAGGAAGGGATGGCGGTAAACGTTGTAATTGGCCTCCCAGTACGTAACGACAGAGTAAGTTATGGGGTCGAAGCCCGACACCGTGAAGTTGTTGATAAACACATTCCAGTGTCCGCGCCCCGTGCCGGTGAACTGTTCGAAGTTGCGGGCTATCACAAAGGCGTGAAGACACAGCAGCATGACCAGAGTAAAGGCCGACGCAGCCCATTCTTCACGCTTCACCTTGAAAAGTCTCAGTAAATTCTTCATGCAGTTTCTGATTTATCGGTTTTGTCTGTCAGCGGCACGGCAGACAGGTATCACATGCCGCGGCACATCCGTTCAGCGGAACGGCTTGTAGTGGCTTTCGTTGGCAAAGTCGAGCAGCTCGAAGTCGCCGCGGCTGTCGCCGTAGGCCGTCAGCCAATAGTCGGTGCGCTCGGGATACAGCTGCAGCAGACGCTTCACTTTCTCGCGGCCGTAGCAGTTCCTGGTAAGGAAGCGCCCGGTAATAACTCCGTCGCGCTCCTCCACAATCGTGCCGACGACATAAATGCCGGGAACGTCGCGGAAGAAAGGCTCCACCCAGTTGTTCACACTCGCACTGACTATCACCGCCGTGCTGCCTTCGGCCATCACCTGCCGCAGCTTTTTCATTCCTTTGGGGCGCAGTATGTGGCTGTTCTCGTCGGCAAAGCTCACACAAAGAGAGTTGAAAGCCCCGGCAGTCATTCCGCCGAAGCAATGTGCGAAGACCTTCTGCTTGACCTTCCAGTTAGGGTACAGCCCCGCCTTCATCAGCACCAGGAGCGGCAAAAAGCGCAGCATGCAGAGCAGAAAGCCCCTGCCGCCTTTTGCGAAACGTATTATTTCGAGCAGCGTGTCACGCCGTGTCAGCGTTCCGTCAAAGTCGAACGCATATATCTTTCCCAACGGATAATTGGCAGTATCGACATCTTCCATCTCATCAAAAGTTTATTTTGTACGGTTGTAGGGTTATTGGGGTGTAGGGTTATCGGGTTGTAGGGTTATCGGGGTTGTAGGGTTATCGAGTTGCAGGCCTCACTGACCGCAAAACGGTAAGCCGTAAGTTTATTTCACCACATATATCAGCACCAGGAATGTCAGCGCCCATGCAAGGACGACAAGCTGTGTAAACCTGTCGTGCAGCATCATCTTCGTGGGGTCGCCGCTCTTCTTGTCGACAACGGTTATCTGCATGTAGCGCAACAGTCCGAGCAGAACGAACACCGAGGTGAGATAAAGCATGTCGGAGCCGAATCTGTCTACCACCTCGGGCGACACCGTGTACATGATATAACACACCAGAGTGACCGACGCCGACACGGTGATGGCCTGATTGATGAACGTCAGGTTGTACCTTATCGTGTTCTTGCGCGGCGGCTCGCCGGTCTCGTTCATGCGCAGGACGTCATCGCGCCGCTTGGCGAACGAGAGGAAAAGCGTGAGCAGGAACGTCATCAGGACGAGCCACTTGCTGGGCACGATGTCGGTGGCGTATCCGCCGGCAAGCACCCTCAGCACGAAGCCGAAAGCCACGACGCACACATCGACGATGGCATACTGCTTGAGCCGGGCGCAGTAACAGAGATTCATCACATAATAAAACAGCAGCACGCCGCCCACCCTGAACGCACGCTGCATGTCGCCGAGCATCGTCACGACGGCAGCCGCCAGCACGAGCATAAGCGCCATGACAACCCACGCCGAAGCCAGCGGCAGTGCCCCCGATGCCAGCGGACGCCGACATTTCACGGGATGCCGGCGGTCGGCCTCGACATCGTTTATATCGTTGAAACAATACACCGACGACGCCATGAGGCTGTAAGCCATGAACGTCAGCACCGAAGCGCGTATGTCGGAGGGGTCCAACAGGCTGCCGCCGAAAAACATCGGGATGAACACGAAGACGTTTTTCAGCCACTGCCAGGGGCGTATAAGTTTTATGATATTACTGCTCATCATCTGTCATTTTAACGTTATTACTGAGAGGCGCAGGTGCCTGCCGACCGTCCGCAAGCCTACCACCGCGAGGTAAGCCGGGCAAGCATCTTATGCAAAACCCAGGCAAGCACCAGCGACACGGCTATCATGAGGAGTGCCGTGAGACAGTAGCCGAGCTTGTACGGGGTGATGTATTTCAACACGAACTGTATGTGTATGAGATACAGCTCCAGACTGATGCCGCCCACAAAGGCCAGTGCGCGGCGCACCGGCTGCGGCACGTGTCCGAGCGCCGTGACGAGCAGCATCACCCCGCTGAGTGTCAGCGGTATGTACACCATGCGCTCCAGGAACAGCGGGAAGCGGCCGCGCCAGGACTCCTCGAACTCCACACACATGGCCAGACTCATCACGAAGACCAGCACGAACAGCCACAGCGACTGTCCCTCGAATGTGCGTTTCTGTCTGACCCACGCCCCGCAGTTGAGCCCTATCAGGAATATCGGTATGCGGCTGAAGAAAATCTCAAGATGCCCCACGGCCTGATGCACCGGCGGATAATACTGCACCATGACGGCAAGCACCATGGCCGCCACGGGCAGCCAGCGGTAAGAGGGGTGGCGCAGGATGAGACTCATGTATGCCGGAGCAAACGTGTAGAGCATCATTATCGAAGGGATGAACCAGAACGTAAGGTCGTCAACGCGCCAGAAGCTCCAGCCTATCAGTATGTTGGCTATCAGATTGGGCAGGTCGGGGCTGTATCCGCCGCCCGGAGTGCCGAGGTAATTCGGGATGTAGAACATGCAGGCCGCAACCAGCCAGGCCGGATACACCCTGACGTACCTGCGGCGGAAGAAATGGCGGAGCGACGGATTCTTCGTCCACGAGTACCAGAGCCCCACCCCGCTGAGAAACAGGAAGATGTCGACACCCACGTTGCCGCAGCGCACAAGCCCATACACAGGGCTGCTCTTGGGCAGCCACACGTGGAAAAGCATGACGAAAATCATCGCCAGCCCCATCAGTTCGCCGCGGTAACGGCTTATGCCGGCCAGTTCTACAGGTTTGTTCATGAGCGCAGTTTTGGTTTGGGTATATATCTGAAGGCCAGCTTGAAGAGCCATGCCAGCAGTATCGACGCGGCAACGTAGACAAGCAGCCCCGTGTAGACCTGCCCCCGGTAAGACATACTTATGATAATCTCGCGGGTGACGGGATGCACCACAAACAGGGCCGACGACACCGCCCCGAACCACACACACACACCGAGCGCCCGGGCAGGCACGAGCCTTATCGTGGCAACGGCACCCGTGACAACGAACAGAGGCACCCACAGCCACGCCTGGAAAGCAAAGCTGCCGGCAAACACGGCCGCGGCCGACACGAGCGCCACGCACGCGTATGCCCACGCGGGCAGACAACGGCCGCAGCGGGCGTAAAGCACACCGGCGCCAAAGGGCAGCATGCCGCCGATGAAGTTGTAGCGTATGCGGTTGAGAATCTCGCCTCCCGGGTCGGCGGCCGGCGTGAAGACGGCCTGCGCCAGCCAGCACACGGCCATGAGTACGACCACATTGAGCGAGCGCCGGCGATAGACGAACAGCCGGTAGACGACATACAGCTGGAGCATGAGGCCGAAAAACCAGTAAGGTCCGGGCTTGATGATATGGTCAGGGTCGGGCAAAAGATTGATGTACATCAGCAGCTGCGCCAGCACGCGCCCCACGGTATAGCCGTGGTAGCCGTGAGGATGAAGACAGCTGACAACGGCGAACGCTATGTAGCCGAGAAACATCAGGCGCAGCAGCTTCAGGTAATGATAGCCCGTGAAGGGCAGCGTGCCCACCCTGCCCCGGGCATCGCGCTCGTACTTGCACACAAGGCCGAAGCCGCTGATGAAGAGAAACACCGGCACGCCGTAATGTCCGAAGAACGACAGCAGATGGACGGGCAGATACATGTCGGGCGACATCAGCCTGTCCAGCAGCTGTGCGGGCCTGGCCGCGGTGAACGTGTATTCGTTCTCCTTAACGGCAAAACCGAGAAAGTGGCAATAGTTGTGCAGCATGATGCCGAGTATGGCTATGCCGCGCAACGCCTTCGACTCGGCCGTTGTAAGCAGACAAGGAGACGAGTCACGAGTTGACGAGTGACGAGCAGACGAGGTATCAGCAGACGAGTTGACGAGTGACGAGCAGACAAGGAGATTTGCCTCTTTGTCTGCACTTATTTTATTTAAAGATACTTTTTTCATCGTTTTATGTGTTTTGCGGTCTTGCGGTGTGCGGTCTTGCGGTTATGCGGTGCGCGATCTTACGGATGTCGGTGTGCGGTCTTACGGCTCGCAATGACCGCACGACCGACCACCTCATAACCCGATTAACCGTACCACCTCATAACCCGATTTAACCGTATCACCGCACGTCAAGCTTATCATAATCGGTGGTATTTTTCAGTATCCGCGGTCGTGCCTCGTTATATTCGTCGCCTATGAGGTTAAGGTCGGGGCGGTAGTGCGGCGAGCCGATACCGCCCAGATAGAGCAGCAGGTGAGGCAGGGCGTCGGTCATGTAGCGCCTGTGGCGGGCGCGCCTTATGTCGGCATAGACGTCGGGATGATTCACCATGTATTCGTGCGAACACCATATCCAGAACGGTATTTCAAACTCTTCGCGGGCCAGACGCGCCGTAATCTCGGCGGAGTGCATGCGCCCGTAGAAGCGGACGCCCGGGCCGTAACACTCCTCGCCGTGGTCGGGCACGTACACCACGACGGCGTCCTCGTCCTCAAAGCGGCGTATTATCTGGTCTACGACGGAGTCGTTGTAGAGTATGGCGTTGTCATAGTCGGCCAGCACGCGCAGCTCGCGCGGACGAAGGTCGGGGCGGTCGTAATCCTCCGGATTGAAGCGCCGCCGCTGCACGGGGAAGCGCGTGCGGTAGTCGACATGCTGCCCCTTGAGGTGGAATATTATCAGATTGTTCTTGCCGTTCTCCCTCTTCAGGCGGTCATACTCGGCCAGCAGCCCCGCGTCGAAGCGGTAAAGGCGGCTGTTGCGCGTGTCGAACATGGCCCGGCTCAGCTCCGGATTGTTGAGAAAGAAGCCCCCGCTGAAGTCGTAGACCGCCTCGCGCGCCTGCGGCAGAAACTGATTGGTAAGGAACGTCACGTGATAACCCGCCTTGCGGAACAGTTCGGGGAAGAGCGGATAGTCACACCACTCGCCCTCGTCGCCCACCGCATAGAGCGAGAAGAGCAGCTTGAAGACAAAGCTCGTGAGATTCCACGGCGCCACGACGTCGGTAAACGCCACAAGCTCGCCCCGCCGCGCGCGGCGCTCCTGGCGCGGCGTGGTAGGCATGCCGTAGCCGTAAAGCCCGGCGTGGTGGCGGTTGTAGCTCTCGCCTATGATAAGCACGATGTTGGGGCTGCGGAACGTGCAGCTGTCCACGCGGACCCTGTCGATGTCGGCCACGAGGCGGTTTACCTGCCGGGCCGTCAGCCGGTTGGCATACACGCTGAACACGAGGCGGTAAACCGGATGGAACATCACGGCGCAGTCCTTGCGCGTAAGCTCGTGTTCCACGTCGCCGATGTTGTCGTAAGACATCAGCCTGACGTAGGCCGCCTTGTTGGGCCACACCTTCACCGTGCAGTACACCAGCAAGGCCGCCAGACACAATCCCGCACACGGACGCAGCCGTTTCAGCCACACACCGCGCAGCGCCGCGCCGTACCGCAGGCCGCGCGGCAACCTCAGCCGCCCCCTTGCCGCCAGGCGGTGGCACACGGCCCACGCCGCGTGAACGAGCATGACGAGAAATACGCGCCCCAGCCGGCTGAACAGGATGTCGGCCGAAAGGTAAGACTCAAGAAACTCCGCCGCCTCGTCGCCGTTGGTCTCGCCGACAAGCAGCAGCATGGTGGGCGTTATGGTGGTGTCAAACTTTACGAAACAATACACGTCGACCACGGCCACGAGATAAGCCACGACATACATCACACGCTTGAGCCACAGGCCCACGCGCCGCGGCATCACCCACAGCAGCAGGCAGAGCAGGCAGACGTCGAGAAACAGCTCGTGAGGAGCCAGCGCCCAGGCGTGCTGACCGCGCTTGGCAGGCACCACGGCATATACCGCGACCAGACCCAGCACGTACATGAAAACGACAAAGGCGCCGTAAGCCCTCAGGGGCTTCAGCACGGCCTCCGCCGCCCGGCGGATAATATCGTAGAGCTTAACCATGTTATATCTGCATAAATTAAAAAAGCGCATGTATCGCCGTGCAAAAATACATCTTTTTACCTTATCAACAATAAAAAAGCACGGAAAAATAGGCTTGCCGCAGCGTATCAGAAAACAGGGGAAGAGCGCCGGCCACGCAAAAGCTTGCTTTTTACCGCGCGAAAGCTTATCTTTTACGCCGTGAAAGCTTACCTTTTACACCGCGAAAAGCCACCTCTTGCATTGCACTGGTTATCAGCATCTTACAAAACAGGTGCCGCCATATCAAAAATTAAAGTTCCGACGGCTTTGTGAAAATCCGGCGGCATGCTCTTTCATGCAATGAAACGTTTTGCCCAGACAGCCAGATGTGTCATGTTTTTGGGAATAAATCCGACAGTAAAATATGAATATATTAGAAACAAACCACTTATGAGCTTTCGCCGGAAAAAGAAGCAATGACTTGACAACAGTCGCAAATCCTGTGATATGCAATGTGTTTCCGTAAAACAACTCTTGCTATATTTGCAATATTAACATTTTCTTTTAAGAGCCAGACAACGTACCGAATAAATTTTGTACCTTTGTAACCATTGGACAAAGAATGTAGATATAAACCGAATTAAAGAGATATTGGAGGCTAAGAACATCAGCCAAACGGAACAGAAAAACTGACTTTGAAAAACTTTCAACATGGTTAATCTGTAAGCCACAAATTAATGTGCAGCCTCCCATTCCGGTATTATATCAGATTGCAGACATTCTGAATATTGATGTCAGAGACTAGTTAATACCCAACAAGATTAGTAAACAGCTTGGTAAACAACGAAAAGAAGATACGATGGCAAATAGTAATTTAAAAGAAGCAAAGGCAGCTAAAAACGATGAATTTTATACTCAATTCCATGATATAGAAATTGAGATGAACGCATACCTTG
>CALNFG010000034.1 GCA_939792625.1 uncultured Prevotella sp. | reverse complement strand
CGGCAGCACAACGTAAAAGTGAGCGAGCGCATGGCCGAACGCATAAAGATACACGTAGGCTCTGCACTGACAGACCTGGGCGAAGAGGCCCCCGAAGATTACGTTGTACACGGTCCGAACAAAGTTACCGCACTGCCGATGGAAGTGCCCGTATGCTATCAGGAGATAGCCCACTGTCTCGACCGCACCATAGCCAAGATTGAGAACGCAGTGCTTTCAGCTCTTGAAAAGACACCTCCCGAGCTTTATGCCGACATCGTGAAGAACGGCATATACCTGACAGGCGGAGGCGCGCTGCTGCGCGGACTCGACAAACGACTCACCGACAAGATAAAAATACCTTTCCACGTAGCGGAAGACCCGCTGCACAGCGTGGCCAAAGGAGCAGGCATAGCCCTGAAGAACGTTGACCGCTTCTCTTTCCTGATGAGGTAAACAATGCGCAACCTGATTGATTTTATAACAAAATACAATCACTGGTTTGTCTTTGTCATACTTGAAGTGGTCAGCTTCGTGCTGCTGTTCAAGTTCAACAGCTATCAAGGCAGCGTATGGTTTTCATCGGCAAATGTCGTGGCCGGAAAAGTATATGAAGTTGACGCAGCCGTCAAAACATTCTTCAGTCTGACAAAAATCAACCAGCAACTTAACGCGCGAAACCTGTATCTCGAACAAACCGTCAGGAAACTGGCGGCACAGGTTCACGCCCAGACAGGCGACTCTACCTGGCTCTTCCGCACACAGAAGCAAGTGCTTGACAACTACCGGCTGATACCTGCAAAGGTAATAACCAACTCGCTTGACAAGCGCGACAACTTCATAACAATAGACAAAGGACGGGCCGACGGAGTGCGTCCTGATATGGGTGTGGCATGTGGCAACGGGATTGTCGGCGTAGTATACATGGTATCTGAGCATTATGCCATAGTAATACCGGTACTCAACTCAAAGTCTAACGTCAGCGTTACGATAAGGAAGCGTGGCTATTACGGCTACTTGCACTGGACGGGCGGGGCGGCAGATTTGGCTTATGTTGATGACATACCGCGACATGCGCACTTCCGCCTAGGCGACCTTGTCGAGACAAGCGGTTACTCATCGATATTCCCTCCCGGTATCATCGTCGGACAAATACTTCATGTCTACAACTCGCGCGACGGTCTGTCGTACCGCGTACAAGTACGCCTTACCACCGACTTCGGCAACCTGCGCGATGTCTGCGTGATAGACAACAGCGCAATGAAAGAACGCATTGACCTGATGCGCAGCGCCGAAGACTCGCTGAATCTAAAGCAGAATTAGGAACAAAAACGAATGAATATAGAAGTTATAAGGCATCTGTTAACGTTCATCATCCTATGCCTCGCGCAAGTCCTGGTGCTTAACCATGTGAATCTACTTGGTTGCGCGACACCATTGCTGTACATTTATTTCATAATGCTCTTCAGACGCGACTTTCCCAAATGGGCCGTGTTACTGTGGAGCTTCCTGATAGGTTTGTGCGTAGACGTATTTTCCAACACGCCCGGCGTGGCAGCAGCTTCGGCCACACTGCTCGGACTGCTGCAGCCATATCTGCTCAACCTGTTCACACCAAGAGACAGCACTGACGACATAATGCCATCAATGAGTTCGTTAGGCACGGCAAAATATGTGTACTACACCGTGATTTGCGTGCTTGTCTTCAACATTACATTCTTCACGATTGAGTCTTTCAGCTTCTTCAACTGGCTGCAATGGGCCAAAAACATCGGAGGAAGCACAGCCCTGACCATAATCCTTATTCTCGTAATAGAGAATGTCAGGAAGAAATAAACAACACTTCCATTAGGCTAAGACACATGAACACTGACAAGGATTACGGACTAGAGAATAGGCAATACGTCATTGGCGGTATTGCCGTATTTATCGTTGTGGTCTATATAATACGCTTATTCACCCTTCAGATAATGAGCGATGACTACAAGAAAAACGCCGACAGCAACGCTTTTCTAAAGAAAGTGGAATATCCGGCACGTGGAGTCATATCCGACAGAAACGGCAAACTGCTCGTCTATAACCAGAATGCTTATGACATAATGGTAGTGATGAACGAAGAAAAAGGCCGCCTTGACACACTTGACTTTTGTCAGTCGCTCGGAATAACAAAAGACTATTTTGAAGAAAGAATGGCCGAGATAAAAGACCGTAACAAAAATCCCGGCTATTCACCTTTCACCCAACAGATGTTCATGAGCCAGCTGTCAGAGAAAGAATTCAGCGTTTTTCAGGAAAAGATATACCGTTTTCCCGGCTTCTATGTTCAACGCCGCAGTGTAAGACAGTACACAATGAATCATGCGGCACATGTTCTCGGCGACGTGGCAGAGGTGTCAAAAGGCGAAATCGAAGATGATTCTTACTACCAGCCGGGAGACTATATCGGCAAACAAGGCGTGGAGAAATATTACGAAAAACAGCTCAGGGGGGAAAAAGGCCTGCAGATAATGCTGCGCGATGCCCACGGACGGATACAGGGCAGCTATATGCAAGGCAAGTTCGACAGGCGCCCCGTACCCGGAAAAGACCTGACCTTGAGCATAGACATCAACCTTCAGGCATTGGGCGAACGTCTGCTTGAGGGAAAGATCGGCAGCATCGTGGCAATAGAGCCTTCAACCGGCGAAGTGCTGTGCATGGTGTCTTCACCGTCATACGACCCGCGTCTGATGGTGGGCCGCAAACGAAGCAAAATGCATTCGGCACTGAGG
The DNA here is from genome assembly GCA_939792625.1 of uncultured Prevotella sp. Taxonomy (GTDB): domain Bacteria; phylum Bacteroidota; class Bacteroidia; order Bacteroidales; family Bacteroidaceae; genus Prevotella. The sequence continues at coordinate 13,220 of CALNFG010000034.1, read as the reverse complement.
CGCAACCCGTGGAAGCCCATGCTCAACCGCTCCATCATGGGTGTTTACCCGCCCGGCTCAACATTTAAGACATCACAGGGACTGACATTTCTCAGCGAAGGGATAGTGACACCTAACACGATGTTCCCATGTCACCACGGATTTTATTGCCGCGGGCTGCATGTGGGATGTCACGGCCACGCTTCACCGGTAAACCTCGTGCCCGCACTCGGCACATCGTGCAACGCTTACTTCTGCTGGGGACTGTACTACATGCTCGGCAACAGAAAGAAATACAAAACCGTGCAAGACGCCATGAACACATGGCGCGACTACATGGTGAGCATGGGCTTCGGCTACAAGCTCGGCATTGACCTGGCCGGAGAAAAACGAGGTCTCATCCCCAATGCCCAATATTACGATAAGGCATATAACGGCTCGTGGAACGGGCTGACTGTAATCAGCATCGCCATAGGCCAGGGCGAGGTGCTGCTGACACCTCTCCAGATAGCCAACCTGTGTGCAACAATAGCCAACAGAGGCTATTACTACACGCCACACGTTGTGCGCATAGTGCAGGGAGAGCCGCTCGACATTAAATACAGAGAGAAACATTATACCAAAGCAGGCCGCAAGGCTTACGACTATATCGTGGCCGGCATGCGCCGCTCGGTGGTCAGCGGAACGTGTCATGCCGCCAACCGTCCCGACTATGAGGTGTGCGGCAAGACGGGAACGGCACAGAATCACGGACAAGACCACTCCATCTTCATGGGTTTCGCACCGATGAACAACCCGAAAATAGCAATATCCGTATATGTTGAGAACGGTGGTTTCGGCGCCGTGTACGGTGTACCCATCGGCTCGCTCATGATGGAACAGTATATTAACGGAAAACTTTCACCCGCATCGGAAAAGAAGGCGGAAGAGTTCCAACACAGACGTATAGCTTATGGCACGGCAAACAGATAGACAACCAAGTGTATTACGCTCGCTCGACTGGTGGACAATAGGAATCTACTTAGCGCTTCTAGCGTTCGGCTGGCTGAGCGTATGCGGTGCCAGCTACACTTACGGCGACACCGACATATTCAGTCTCGACACACGTTCGGGCATGCAGATTCTGTGGATAGGCACGTCGATATGCCTCGGCTTCGTGCTGCTGATGCTCGACGACCGCTTTTACGACACGTTCGCATACATCATTTATGCAGCCCTGCTCCTGCTGCTCTTTGTCACGATATTCAACCCTCACGAGATAAAGGGCTCGCGCTCGTGGCTCGTACTCGGGTCTTTGCGACTTCAGCCGGCCGAGTTTGCCAAGTTCGCCACGGCCCTCGCCGTGGCCAAACTGATGAGTACTTACGGATTCAACATGCACCGATGGAAAGACTTTGCCGCAGCATGCGCCGTCGTACTGCTGCCAATGCTCTTCATCGTGGCACAGAAAGAGACAGGCTCGGCTCTGGTCTACATCTCGTTTTTCCTTATGTTCTACCGCGAGGGGATGACCGGCAGTGTGCTATTTACCGGCGTGGCGATGATTATATACTTCGTGGTGGGCATACGTTTCGAGGACACTCTGCTGCTCGACACGGGCACTTCGGCCGGCAAGTTCGCAGTGCTGCTGCTCGTACAGATATTCTCCTCGGCAATGGTATACACTTTCTGCCAGGACAAGAAACAGGCCCTGACAATACTTGCATATTCAGTAGGAGCCACCTTGATTGCATTTCTTTTCGCCCAGTTTGTAATTCCTTTCGACATCGTATGGGTGCAGCTCGGCATCAGCGCCGCACTCGTGGGCTACCTGCTGTACAACGCTTTGAGCAAGCGCATCAGACAGTACGTGTACATACTGCTGTTCGCCGTCGGCTCGATAGCGTTCTTCTATTCGGCCGACTACGTGCTTAACAACATCCTCGAGCCTCACCAGAGGACGCGAATCAACGTGCTGCTCGGACTTGACGAAGACCTTTCGGGTGCCGGCTACAACGTTCACCAGAGTGAGATAGCCATCGGCTCGGGCGGGCTGAGAGGTAAAGGATTCCTGAACGGCACGCAGACCAAACTGAAATTCGTACCCGAACAGGACACCGACTTTATCTTCTGCACCGTCGGCGAAGAAGAAGGATTCCTCGGCTCGGCAGGCGTGCTGCTGCTCTTTCTTGCCCTGATACTGAGGCTCATCAAGATGGCCGAACGCCAGCCGTTCAAGTTCGGGCGGGTGTATGGTTACTGCGTGATGAGCATTTTCCTGTTTCATGTGTTCATCAATGTGGGCATGGTGCTGGGGCTCACTCCCGTAATAGGCATCCCGCTGCCGTTCTTCAGCTACGGAGGCTCGTCGCTCTGGGGATTCACCATTCTGCTGTTCATATTCCTGAGAATTGACGCAGGGCGCAACCTGATAAGGGAATGACGCCTCATCATTACTCCGCATAGCGGCAGATGTCTTTCACGACAGACATTAAACCTTAAAAATACAACACGTTATGAAAAAGTTACTTACATGCCTGATGATTCTTATTGCAGCCGTGACCGTATGCGCCAAGAATCCTCAGGCCAAGACTTCGTGCGGCATAATCGAAGGCCGTGAAGTGTCGGGCATAAAAGTATTCAAAGGCATACCTTTCGCACAGCCGCCAACCGGCGAGCTGCGCTGGCGTGCGCCGCAACCGGTCAAGGCATGGACGGGTGTGCGGAAGGCATACGAATACGGCCCCAACCCGATGCAGCAGCCTGTGTTCGGCGACATGAATTTCGGGACCAAGACCATGAGTGAAGACTGCCTGTACCTTAACGTATGGACTCCGGCAAAAACAATGGACGAAAAGCTGCCCGTACTCATATACTTCAACGGCGGCGGACTGATAGCCGGCAGCGGCAGCGAGCCGAGATATGCCGGCATGTCGATGGCAAGAAAAGGCATCATCACGGTGACGGCAAACTACCGCGAGGGTATATTCGGCTTTTTTGCACACCCTGAACTGTCGGCCGAAACCGGATATAAAGGCTCCGGCAATTATGGCTTTCTCGACCAGGTGGCAGCTGTCAGATGGGTGAAAGAGAACATTGCCGCCTTCGGCGGCGACCCTGCCAGAATAACCGTTGCCGGCGAATCGGCAGGCTCGATGTCGGTCAGCGCCCTGATGGCCTCACCGCTATGCAAGGAGCTTTTCGCCCGGGCAATAGGCTCAAGCGGCTCAATACTGAGAAACGCCAAACTGCCGTCGCTGAAAGAGGCTGAACGCAAGGGACAGGAAAAAGCCGAAGCCCTGGGCTGCAAATCTCTCAAGGAGCTTCGCGACATGCCGGCCGAGGAACTGATGAACAAAGCAGCCGAAGCCGGACTGCCCGGATATAACATAGACGGATATTTCCTGACAGAACAGCCGGCAGACACTTATGCCGCCGGCAGACAGTGTAAAGTGCCGCTGCTCGTGGGAGGAAATTCTTACGAAATGCCGGCGTCATTCATACTGCAGGGCAAACCCGCAACCGTTGAGAACGCCCTTGCCGGACTAAAAGCCGCTTTCGGCAATGATGCCGGAAAGGTGCTGCAACTGTACGGAATAACCACCGATGCCGATGTTGCAGGCAGTGCCGGCATACAGCTGGCCTCTGACATGTTCATCGGTTTCTCCACATGGAAGTGGGGACACATGCACGCCAAGACGGGCGGAAGCCCCGTTTACAGATATAACTACTGCCATCCGCGCCCCGCAATGAGGATAAAAGGGAAGACGGCGGGACTGGCAGGAGGCGTGATTGACAGCAAGGACGGCGCAGCCGAAGAGCCCGCCGCACCGGGAGCCGTACATTCCGCCGACATAGAATATGCCATGGGCACACTGCCTACAAACCGTGTGTACGACTGGCAGCCGGAAGACTTCGTAATGTCTGACGTATTCTCCGGATATTATGCCAATTTCATAAAGACGGGCAATCCCAATGGTCTCGGACTGACCGAATGGCTGCCAATAAACGGCAACGGCGCAGCCATGACACTGCGGCTCGACATTGACTCGGAAATGCTTGACGACGTTAAGACAGAGCAGCGGTATGAGGCTTTGGACGGACTGATGACAGAATAACAAGGCTTACAAACCGACAGGCATGGCAGCCACAATGCCCCGATACAGCAAAAGGTAAGCTTTCGAACCGCAAAAGGTAAGCTTCAGCATGGTAAAAGGTAAGCTTTCACAAAGCAAAAGCTTACCTTTCATTTTACAATAAATCATACATATAACGCGACAATTTGAAAACATACAATGCCGGCCGGTGCATATAGTGCGCCGGCCGGCATTTCATTATATCCGTAAGCCGTGCTTACGTCACTGTTACTTCACGACAAACTTCCTGACTTCTGTTCCTGACTTGGTTGCCACCTTAGCAAAATAAACGCCCGGAGTAAGTCCTGAAACATTATAACTGAACCTGCTGCCGTTGACAACCGACTTGCATACAGCGGCACCTGAAGCCGAATATATCGACACCTCACTTATTTCATCGCTTTCAGAGACAATGGTAAGCGTCTCGCTGACAGGATTAGGATACAGCACAAACGATGACAGTCCGCTTTCCACTGAGCCTATACCTGTCGTGATGTCTGTCAGGACGGCACGTATGGCAGGAGTGCCGAGACCGCTTGACGACTGGTCAGAAGCCGACAGATATCCCTCGCCGTAATAATCGTCTATCAGATACATAGAGCCGTAAGGCAGTCTGTCAGCGGCAAGACCGTAATCATAATATGTCACAGCCAATATATAGTCGCCGGCCTCAAGTCTCAAAGGATTATCCAGCGGATAAACCACCTGTCCGATTTCAGTGCCCTGACTTGCAGTAGTATTCAGAAGTTCCTCGCCTACCGGCAGGAAGCCATACTCATCAGGCTGGGCAGAAGCGTCCCACTTGTACACATGCAGACCGATGGTCTGGTCGTTAGCTATACCCCAACCCAAGTCAAATGCCTCAAGAATGGTGGCATTCACGAAATGGAACGGTATACCTATCGTTGCCGTTTCTCCAAGCAGTCCGACAGCGTTGTCAGCATAGAAGCCGTCAGTCACATGGTCATAAGCCATGATACCGTCGGTTATATTGACAGATGTCCTGGAAACATTGTCGCCCGGAGCTTCGTCGGCCTGACCGTCAAGCGTTGCCGTAGCCACGATGTCAGACACACCTGGCGTAACGTCAACATCATACAGTTCCACCGGCAATGAAACAGATTCACGAGACGCAAGGTCAGCAAACTCACATGAGCCGACAGCCACGTCGTTTATCGTAAGGTCTACGCGGCCGGACACAGTCTCGATACCGGTGTTCTTTACAGACACATTGACGGTCATGCCCTTCATCTGTCCGGGAGGAACCATTGTCGGGAATCCCTCAACGTTGCCCACAGAAACGTCATGAGAAGTGACCTCTCTTATAGATATGTTCGTCAAATTAAAGTATCCGGTGTATTCACTCTGATAGAATGCGAACGAATACAAGCCGCTCTCCGGCACTGTAAACTCAATCTCATTATCCGTGAACGCATCATCTGTGTAAACATCTTCAAATGATTCCAGCACGCTCCACTCTGTCAGCGGATCTTTTCCGTCAAGACCATAAAGCACTTTATAGCTGTCATACAAAGTCATGACATATATATAAGCACCGGCCATATAGTTGTAAGACAGACGGTAAGTCTTTCCTGCCTCAAGATTGACACCTCTTGAAACCAACGGAGCGCTTCCGCCGCAATATATCGACGCATAGTATTCGTCATATCCCCACGAATCAGCTCCAAACCAGTCATAACGCTGGTCGGCGTTCGAGAAGTCGGTAACGAAAGGCAATTCCGCAGGAGTGAAATGACGGACAGATGTCGTCGCAACGTTATTGCCCGTGTATCTTTCTTCCTTGTCTCCCACTGCAACAACAACATCTGTAGCCGTTACCTGCAGGTTGTAAAGAGCAACCTCTGAGAAGTCAACAGGCGTGTCAAACGTCACCGTGACAGTATCATCGACAGCCACTGTAACGTCAAATGTCTGGCTAAGAACGGGCTTGTCATTGATGTCGCAGCTCAGCGTGAATCTTGAAATGTCACCTGAACCTTTGTTGAATACTCTCACGCTTAACTCCTCTTGTCCAAGCGAGCAGCTGGAAACAGGAAGCAGAATCTGGTCGACAACAATGTCAGGTGTTCCTGCATAAACGCCCTCTGATATTTCCACACCCATGATGATGATACCGACTCTGTTCATTTCAGAAGTACCACGTATGGCAAAATAATATTCGCCGTCTTCCTGCAGGTCAAAGTTAACAAAAGCTTCGGCTCCGTCATAGTTACAGTCTATGTTTTCATATCTGGCCAGCATTGTCATCTCTGAAACATCAGAAGTCTTTCCGTACCATATTTCAAAGCTTTCAAAATACTCACTTGACTGAGCCGTGTAAATAACAGAAACGTTGTTCTTACCGGCTTTCAGACTTATAGGATTGGCAGTAACCAGATAGTCGTCGGTGGCAAGATAAGTGTTATACATTATCACAGCCTGACCTGCATTCTGGTCAATCCTCCACGTTATGCCGTCATTATTAGCATCGACAAACACCCATTCGGCCAAATCGTCAAGTCCGTCAAAGTCGCAGCTATAAGGAGCAGGCACTGTATGAGGATTGTTGACATACTTCACAAAGGTATTGTCATCTGATATAGAAGCCTCGCCTTCACACTCAGCATAGACTTCTATCTTATGCATCTTGGGCTCTGAGAAATCAAAAGTACCGGTAAACGTATAGTCAAACGATTCACCCACTCCAATCTCATGCTCCACAGTCTCAACCAAAGGAGTTCCATCGTTAACTGTACATCTGGCAGTAAACGATTTTATCGGCTCCGTTCCGATATTCTTCACGGTGACGGTAACTTTCTCGGCGTCTGTCAGTCCGTCGCCACTTAAAGGCGATATAATGTCAGCCACAGACAGGTCTACCGGTGAATCATTAGTAAGTGTACTGTTATCTGTGTTACCGTCACAAGTTATTGTAAACACATATTCATGTCCTCCGACAAAATAAACATTATCGCCAAGAGCGTCACCCAGCGGATAATAAGTGGTCTCTGCAGAAGGCGTCGGATTGAATATTATATAATCATAAATGCCTTCGGGAATGTCGACAGACTGTTTTTCTCCACCTCTCAGGAATCCGTCAAGCCATCCGGCATTCTCAGGCACACTGTAATCGGTCTCTGAATAAATAGCGTCAAAAGTCTCTGCTTGATAAAAATAATCATAAATGACAGCATTACCATCAAGCAGCAACTGGTAACCGGAGCCATCACCAAAATCGCTTTGAACATCAAGTATGATACGTGCCATGTCTCCCTCAATAGGACTGACCGATGTCAGATTTATCTTCGGAGCTACGGCAACAGGATGACCTTTCTTTCCCGTAAGCGCAAACCGCTTATGCTTGGGCGTCACTTTTTTCAACGTCTGCTTTTGTAACTCGGTAAGGGGTGACTTTACACGTACATTTGACCGTGACGTCTCACCTGAAGCTCCAACTCTCGGCGGCGGAGGAACTGCGACCTGTGCCACGATTGTGCCGCACAATGCCGCAAACAACAAATAAATAAATAAACGTTTCATATTAATAAAGATTTAAGTTAATAAAACTTCGCAAACATACGAAAAATATTCATACGGATAAACAAAAAAGCCATTTTTCTTTAAAAAATTTTTATTTTATGCTTTTTATTGAAAAAAAGAACGTGTTTTGCCGTCATTTATCAGGGACTCACATAAAAAAATCTGAATGTCAGGTTGCTTACGTTCATAACGTTGCTCTGACCTTCAGTGCTGATGCGGCAACGGATGACGCAGCTCCGGAGATAAACAAACGTTAAAGCCTCTTTTCAATATCTTCAGAGCCAAAGGTAAGCAAACAGGATGAAAAGACAGGCGCGACAGACAACAAAAAAATGGAGAACCGGCGAATGGTCACCAAGTTCTCCACTTATTATAACATTAATATAGTCCTTACTGAGCCAGCTTGTTGTCAGAGCCAAGCACGTCGATAATCTTGTGCTTGTACATGTCCTCCATGAGGTCACGTGCCGGTCCGCAATACTTACGCGGGTCAAACTCAGCCGGTTTCTCAGCCAATGTCTTGCGAACGGCTGCCGTAAACGCCAGACGAGAGTCTGAATCAATGTTAATCTTGCAAACGGCGCTCTTTGCAGCCTTGCGGAGCTGCTCTTCTGGTATACCTACGGCATCAGGCAACTTGCCGCCATACTGGTTAATCATGTCAACATATTCCTGTGGAACTGAAGACGAGCCGTGAAGCACGATGGGGAATCCGGGCAGACGCTTCATTATCTCGTCAAGCACATCGAATGCCAAAGGAGGAGGTACGAGACGTCCCGTCTTCGGATCACGTGTACACTGTTCCGGCTTAAACTTATATGCTCCGTGACTTGTACCTATGGATATAGCCAGCGAATCAACGCCTGTCTTGCTTGTGAAGTCGATAACTTCCTCGGGCTTGGTATAGTGAGACTCTTCTGAAGCCACCTCATCCTCTACACCGGCAAGTACGCCCAGCTCGCCCTCTACGGTAACATCATACTGGTGAGCGTAGTCAACAACCTGCTTTGTCAGCGCCACGTTCTCGTCGTATGGCAGAGAAGAGCCGTCAATCATCACTGAAGAGAAACCCATGTCTACACAGCTCTTGCAAAGCTCGAAGCTGTCTCCGTGGTCGAGATGAAGTACTATTTCAGGATGGCTGCATCCCAGTTCCTTTGCATATTCCACAGCACCTTCGGCCATATAGCGCAGAAGTGTCTGGTTTGCATAATTGCGTGCGCCCTTAGAAACCTGCAGAATTACCGGCGACCTCAGTTCTGAAGAAGCCTTGATGATAGCCTGCAGCTGCTCAAGGTTATTGAAGTTGAAAGCCGGAACGGCATATCCGCCGTTGATGGCCCTTGCAAACATCTCACGTGTGTTAACCAAACCAAGTGTCTTATAACTTACCATAATTCAAAAAATTTTATGTTGTTATGAATAATACTTCTGTTATAACACCGCAAAGTTAGCATTTTCTTTTGTCCTTGCAAAGAATTGTGCCCAATTTTAATGTTGCAAAGCCATGAAAATTCAGAATAATTTCATATTGGCAATTCTCGTTGATGTATTTTGGCAAGTGAATTTTACAAAATGCAACGAGGGCTGCAAATCCGTGTAAAAAACGAACGTTCTTACGGCCCGGCGCTGACGTAAGGTCACAAAAAAAAGGAGTACCGCTGTACTCCAACCTTGTTAACCTTAAATCTAATACTATGAAAAACACGATGCAAAGGTAAGGATTTTTCCGGAATCTGCAAGACATTTATCCGTCAGAATCCGCCTTTTGAGTGTTTTATTGACATAGGTCAAAATTATTTACGGTTTTAAGGTTTGTGTAAGGTTTTACGGTTTGCAGGTTTTGCGGTTTTACGGATGTTGGTGTGTCATCTGCAACCGTATAACCTTAGAACCGATAACCGTATAACCTTACAAAACCTTACAAAATTCCCTTCAACAGAAACGTTGCGTTCTGATTTCGTGCCACGCCGGGCGTTATCTTATATGTATAGGTAACGTTGTCGGCAAGTTCAATCTCGAAACACCAGTTATGGAAGCGGCCCGGATACTCGTCTTCCATTTTCGAAAGTTCGAGGTCGTGCGTGGCTATGATGCCCGTGACCGGCAGCTCCGCGACAGCCTGCAGAAACAGACGCGAGCCGTTGAGCTTATCGAGCGAGTTGGTGCCTTTCAGAATCTCGTCGAGTATGATTAGAGTGCGGTCGGCACGCCGGCAGTTGTCAAGCAGCTGCTTCAGCCTCAGCAGTTCGGCGTTGAAGTAGCTTATGCCGCGGCTCAGATCGTCGGACGTGCGCATGCTGCTGAACAGGTTGAACACCGACACCCGCAGGCTGTCCGCAAACACGGGCATACCGCTCATTGCGAGTATGTAGTTCACACCGACAGAACGCAGAAAGGTACTCTTGCCCGCCATGTTTGCCCCGGTGATGATGTAATACTCGCCGTCGTTTATCGTGAAATCGTTGCGCACCGCCTTTTCGCCCAGAAAGGGATGATACAGTCCGCGGGCCTCATACACCACCCTGCCGGCCTCCACCACTTCGGCTTCGGCCGCTTCCGGCTCGTTATAGCGGAACGTGGCCATCGACACAAGGGCGTCAATGCGGCTCACGCAGTCGGTCCACCCGGTGACGCTCTGCATGTAGAGGCGCTGCCACTTCAGAAAGCGCCGCACGAGGAAGTAGTCGCTCAGGGTGAACATGTTAAAGAGGATAAGCCAGATGAAGTTGCTCCGGCGGCCGAGGCTGTCAAGTATCTTCGACAGCTCGCCGAACGACTTCAGCGCACCGCCGTCGCCCTGCGCAAGGCCGGCCTGCAGCTCTTTAAGCTCGTCGGCGGCAAAAGCGGCGCTGTCGATGTGGCGTATCAGCCGGATGTAAACATGCAGATTGGCGTGCAGCTTCTCCACAGCGCGGCTTATGTCGCGCACCGACCGCGAGTTGAGACCTATCACGACAAACATCTGCACCACGCCCCACAAGGCCGTGACACCCGCCGGAACAATGCCCGCAACAGACAATATCACCAGCAACAGAAAGCAACAGACGGCAACACCTGCCACGGCCAATGTCCACGTCTGCCCGGCTTTTGAGTCAATGTTCATGCTGCCCACGTCGCCCACGGCCCTCATTATGGCCGCCGTGTCGATGCTCTTGTTCTTACCCCGGTCTGTCGCCGCGCCGCCCTGCCCCGTGGCCATAAAGTCAACACGCCATTGTTCTCCGGCAGCCAGTTCGTCCACTGCTTCGCGACGCCTTTCCACCACGGCCTTGTCTTTCAGCAGACAGCCCAGCCATGAGGCCAGCATGTCACTGCCGCCCGTGGTCACGGTGCGGTTGATGCGGTTGAAAAGAGAGTCGTGACCGTACACATCCATGTCGAAAGTGAAAGCATGCGACGGGTCTATATACCTGCTGCCGCCGCCGAAGCATGAGAAGTCACCGGAGAGATACTTCAGTTCTTTCTCATAAACCGTGCGCAGACGCATGCGGCGGTCTATCCTGCGGCTGTTCTTCACGTCGGCCCGGCGCACCACTACATATACAGCCAGCATTGACAGGGCAGCCATAAGCCACTCGCCGGCGAAATCTCTTACACAGCTTAACACCACCGACACTATGGCAAGACCGAACGTCATCAGTTCCGACGCTATATATACCTTGTTGTTTTTTTTCAGCTGACGAATCTCAGCCGAAAGCCTGTCGGCCTCGGCAACATAATGACTTCTCAGCTCTTCCTTATTCTTATACTGCTTGTCCATAAACTTTTCACGATACATGTAACAGGCAACAAAATTAACACTTTGAGACCATTAAGAACATTATGACAAGCGTAAAAAAGGTTAAAACAGAACTGACGCGTCGCAACAACTTATCTTTTACGACCCGAAAGGTAAGCTTTTACAAAGCAAAAGGTCATGTTTTGCAAGCCAGAACATGACCTTTTATAACACTGCTGATTATCAGCGGGTTACAAGCTGATGAAAAATTTTCCGGAGAAGGATGTCAGCTACCACCGGCGGTTGTCATTATTCAACATCTTCGGGCAGAATTACGACACCCTCCTGCTTCATGCCGTCCATCATGATTTTCAGCGGACGGCTGAAGCGTACGTGGCGCACATACTTGGTTTCCTCAACGGCTGGCATTGCGTCGAGCAGTTCCTTGCGGTAGATGCCGTCGTTCTTGTAAGTGTTGACGGTGAAATAACCAACGCCGAAACTTGTCAGATTCTGGAAGAAGTGGGTGCCCTGGCTCGGGTCTACGCGATAGTTTGCCAGGCCGGCCTCAACGATAACGCGCGCCGCACTGATGTGCGACCATTTAACGGGGATACCCAGCCAGTAGTCGCTCGACCCCCAACGCCCCGGCCCTACCAGCACGTAATTCTTGCCGGAGTCTATGAACTTGCGGTTGACACGCTCCACCTCGTCGGCTATCCTCGGGTTGTTGGCCGCGGTGAAGTTGTCGTCTGTCTTGATATACACAACGTCAACCACGTCTTCGCTGATGCCGTGGCCGAGCGAGTTGTGCGAGCGCAACAGGCAGCGCGAATCGTCAACCGACAGCAGGTCGTCATCAAGCACCTGCTTGCTGTCAACAATGGGGCGCATCTGGAGCAGATACAGCTCGCCCGTACGGTCGTCGTTCAGGTTGCAGGCAAACTCTATCTCCACCGGCCTCTTCATGCCCTCGGCACCATATTTCATCGACATCTGCAACAGTTCGGGCAGCGGGAACACGCCCTGCTGCAACACTCCGCAGAACGATATTATTTTACGGCCTCCCTCATAATATCCGTCGCGTATTATCTGGTCGTAGGGGTCGTATGTCGAAGAGATATATTTCAACGAACCGTCAGGCTCGGCGTCTTTCACTTTCAGCTTGAGAATGTTGAAGCCGTCGTCCACCTTGAAGTCGCTGCCGACGTTCTTCATGTCGAGCGCATAAAACTGTGTCTGCGTCTGCCGCAAAGCGGTCTCCATCTCGCTGGTCTGCAACACCTGCGTGGGATGATAGGGGCTGACGCGCAACGTCTGCCCGCCGTCCACGATATACTTGCCCAGACCGAGAGCCAGGCTTGCTATGCCTTCCTCCGAGGTCTCGTCGCCTATGGGATAATAGTTTATCGAGCGCAACACTCCGGATATGTTGGGATAGTATCTGTCGCCATACTGCCGGCCCACCACTTCCTGAAGTATGACGGCCATCTTCTCCTGGTCTATCACGTTGCTCGTGGCCGTCATGTATGCCTTCGAGTCTTTGTAATACACCGAGGCGTAAACACTCTTTATCGCGGCGGCGAGCATCTGCAGCATCTGATACTTGTCGTCAAGATTGGGTATCATGTAAGTGGAGTAGATGCCGGCAAAGGGCTGATAATGAGAGTCTTCCAGCAGGCTCGACGAGCGGATGGCTATCGGATGGCTGGTGGCGGCAAAGAACGTGAAGAAGTCTGATATATACTTATCCGGCAGCTGGGCGCGGAGGAAGTGCTTCAGTATCTCCTCGTCGCTGGCATCGCTCAGGGCTATCTTGTAAAGGTTGTTGCTCTCCATGAACTGGTCGAACACGTCGGTGCAGA
>CALNFG010000033.1 GCA_939792625.1 uncultured Prevotella sp. | reverse complement strand
AGTGGTGAGAGAGTACACTGACTTTATCTGCCGCAACCGCCGCGCACTGACCATACTCCTGCTAAGGGCCGAAGGCTCGTCACTGGCAGGATACAAAGAAAACTTCATCAAACATGCCACACTGACCGTCAGAGAATACTTCGACGAAATGAAGCGGCGCCACCCCGGAATAAGAACCGACATATCCGACTTCTCAATACAAGTACACACGGTGTGGATATTCAGCATGTTTGAAGAGATAATAACACGCGACATAGGAGTCGAAGACATACCGAAAGTGGTAAACGAATACATAACGATAGAAATCTCAGGTTGGAGGAAGCTTATGAAAATATAAGCTTCCTCCTCTTTTTTTGAACAATACGGCAGGCCGTTCGCTATTGCCATGACAGATGCCGGTGAAAGAGACTACATTATCACACTTTACAAACATAAACAAATAACGATGAAAACATTAAACAGACTTCTTGCCTACATGGGGCGGCGCAAAGCCTTGCTGCCAGTGGCCGCAGTGCTGTCGGCCCTGAGCGGACTGGCAGGACTTGCTCCCTACGTGTTTATCTGGCTTACCGCCGGAGAGTTGCTAACCTACGGCGCTACATCGTCGCTTGCCATTACCTATGCATGGTGGGCGGCAGGCACGGCGGTGGCCGGCGTTTTGCTCTATTTCGGCGCACTGATGTGTTCGCACTTGACGGCATTCCGCGTAGAGTCGAATATCAGAAAATACGCCATGCGGCGTGTCATCGGCATGCCCCTGGGCTTCTTTGACGGCAATACGGCCGGCCGCATACGCAAGATAATCGATGACAATGCCGGCATCACCCATTCGTTTCTCGCCCACCAGCTGCCCGACCTTGCAGGCACCGTTCTCGTGCCCGTGGCCACGGCTGTTCTCATAGCCGTCTTCGACTGGCGCCTCGGCCTGGCATGCCTCATCCCTGTGTTTGCCGCCATGGGGATAATGGCATACACCATGAACACACGCGGACGTGAGTTCATGAAGCAGTACATGACGCTTCTCGAGCAGATGAACACCGAGGCCGTAGAGTACGTCAGAGGAATACCTGTGGTCAAGGTTTTCCAGCAAACGGTATTTTCGTTCAAGAACTTCTACCGCACAATCATGCTGTACAACAAGACCGCCACACACTACACCCGCCTTTGGGAACGTCCCATGACCTTATACACGGTCATCATAAACAGCTTTGCCTTCCTGCTCGTACCCGTGGCGATAATACTTACCGGAGCGGGCGAAGGCTTTACCACGGTGATGCTCAACCTTATACTCTTCGTGCTTGTCACGCCAGTTTTCTCAGAATGTGTAATGAAGAGCATGTACATAGGGCAGGCTTTGGGACAGGCACGCGAGGCCGTCAACAGACTTGACGAGCTGACATCATACCGCCAACTGCCCGAAAGCAGCAATCCGAAACATCCTGCCGGATATGACATACGGTTTGACAACGTGGTATTCTCTTACGGCCGGCCTGACGCACACCACGACAGACAACATACCGGCAAGCAACAGGAGAAGAACGTACTCGACGGCATATCCTTCACCGTGCGTCAGGGCACACGCACGGCATTGGTTGGAGCATCAGGCTCGGGCAAGACCACCATTGCCCGCCTCGTGGCACGCTTCTACGACGTCTGCGGCGGCTCGGTGAAAATCGGTGGTGCAGACGTACGCGACATAAGCCACGAAGAGCTGATGCGTACCGTGTCGTTCGTATTCCAAAATCCGCAACTCTTTAAGACAACAATACTGGAAAACATACGTTTCGGCAAGCCCGACGCCACACTTGACGAGGTAAACCGGGCCGCAGACATGGCCCGGTGCCGCGACATCATAAACCGTCTGCCCGACGGTCTGAACACCATGATAGGTGCCGAGGGCACATATCTGTCAGGCGGCGAACGTCAGCGCATCGCATTGGCACGGGCTTTTCTCAAGAACGCACCGGTCATAGTCCTGGACGAAGCCACGGCATACGCCGATCCTGAGAACGAGCATCTGATGCGGCAGGCAATAAAAACTCTGACCGAAGGCAAGACGGTCATCACGATAGCACACCGGCTGACGAGCATTACTGACGCCGACGAGATACTTGTCATCGACAACGGCCGCATAGCCGAACGCGGCACTCACGACAGTCTGACAGCCCATAAAGGCATCTATCATGACAGATGGAACGAATACCTGCGCTCTGTAAAATGGGAGATACGCCAGGGAGTTACCGGCAAGCACGGCGACGGGAAACATGAAAAATCTGCCGGAAATCCGGCAGGCACACATACGGACAAACGAAACGGGAACGAGTATGCCCAACAGACAAACAAGGAGAGCGGCCGCGACAGAGGTCTGCCGGCAACGATACGGCGGCGCTTCGCCCTGTCTGAACAGGGAGCGAAAGACTTCTGTAAAGGCGTGGCGTGGACCACAGTGTTCGACATCGCCCTGATGCTGCCGGCCGTCTTCATATTCATGTTTCTCGACGACCGGCTCGGCGCCATATTCAACGGCACGGCCAGCCAGGGCCGCAGCCTGACTTTCTACGCCGCAACCGGACTTACA
Organism: uncultured Prevotella sp.; assembly: GCA_939792625.1. Lineage (GTDB taxonomy): Bacteria > Bacteroidota > Bacteroidia > Bacteroidales > Bacteroidaceae > Prevotella. The sequence goes on along the minus strand of CALNFG010000033.1, from coordinate 13,514 downwards.
TTCATGGCCGTGATGTACGTTGTGGGGCTGTTTCAGTATCGCAGCACGTACACCAGCGTGTATGACGAGAGCGCAAGCCGCCGCATCAGTCTGGCCGAAAAGCTGCGCCGCCTGCCGCTGGCTTTCTTCGGGGAAAGAAATCTTTCAGACCTTACATCAACCATAATGGACGACTGCACCGACCTTGAACACACCTTCTCCCACTCCGTGCCTCAGCTCTTCGCCTCGCTCATCAGTATCGTGCTGATAGCCGCCGGCATGAGCCTGTACTGCTGGCAGCTGGCAGCGGCCTTGTTCTGGGTTGTGCCGGTGGCGGTGGCTGTGCTGCTGATGTCGAAAAAGAAGATGAAACGCGGCAACACCGTCAATTACGCAAACAAACGTGCCGTGACCGAAGTGATACAGGAAGGGCTCGACACTGTACATGAGATAAAGTCCTACGGACGTGAGAACAGTTACATCGACAAGCTTAACCGCGCCATAGACCGTTATGAGCGCGTGCTTACACACAACGAACTGTTGCTCGGCACGGCCGTCAACGGAGCGCAGAGCATACTGAAGCTCGGACTTGCCACGGTGGTGATAACCGGCGCATGGCTCATGGCCGCCGGAGAGACAAGTATGTTCACCTATCTTGTGTTCCTCGTCATTGGCTCGCGTGTCTACGCCCCGATAAGCGAAGTACTCAACAACCTTGCCGCACTGTTCTATCTCGATGTGCGCATCGGCCGCATGAACGAGATGGAGCGCATGCCCGTGCAACAAGGACGCGACGAAAACATAAGCAGCGGCTATGATATATGCTTTGAACACGTCGGCTTCGCATACGAAGAGGGCCGGCAGGTGCTACGCGACGTATCGTTTACGGCACGTCAGGGAGAAATAACTGCCCTTATAGGACCGTCAGGCGGAGGAAAAAGCACAGCGGCAAAACTGGCCGCCCGCTTCTGGGACGTGACCTCGGGACGCATCACCGTGGGCGGACGCGACATCTCGCAAATTGACCCAGAGGCCCTGCTGCGCAACTTCTCGATAGTTTTTCAAGACGTCGTGCTGTTTAACACCACCGTGCTTGACAACATACGCATCGGCCGGCGCGATGCCACAGACGATGAAGTGATGCGCGTGGCGCGTGCGGCATGCTGCGACGAATTTGTCAGACGTCTGCCCGAAGGTTACCACACAGTAATAGGTGAAAACGGACAGACTCTCTCTGGAGGCGAACGCCAGCGCATATCAATAGCCCGCGCCCTGCTCAAAGACGCCCCGGTGGTACTGCTCGACGAGGCCACGGCTTCGCTCGACGTTGAGAACGAGACTCTCATACAGAGCGGACTGTCTGAGCTGGTCAAAGGCAAGACAGTGCTGATAATAGCCCACCGCATGCGCACCGTTGCCAATGCGGACAAGATACTAGTGCTTGAAAGCGGCTCGATAACCGAACAGGGACGGCCTGACGAGCTGAAAGCCAAAGGCGGATATTTTGCAAAGATGCTGCAACTGCAGCGTTCATGACTCATATAACAATCCGAACGCGGCCGACACCACAGACAGATAAAAATGCAAAAGGTTACCTTTGGCACAGTCAAAGGTAACCTTTTACAAGCTTAAAGGTAAGCTTTGGTACGTCAAAAGCTTACCTTTCATTTTACAATGAAACAGCGGCAAAAACTTTTACTCTGTAAGTCTGCAATACCGGTCACACCACACAGCTTGACCGTATGTATTCATCAGACATATAACTTACTGAAAATCCGCAGACCATTAATGTCTAATATGATACCCGGTCTTGTCGGCTTCAGTCACGGCACGTATTACCCTGCAAGGATTACCGACGGCTATCACTCCTGCCGGAATATCTTTCGTGACAATGCTGCCCGTGCCGATTATGGTGTTGTCGCCGACCGACACTCCCGGCAATATCTTCACATCACCTCCTAACCATACATTATTGCCAACATGCACAGGCTTACCGCAACATCCGCCATTGATTCTTTCTTCCGCGTCAAGCGAATGATTGGCGGCGTATATGCCGATGTTCGGCCCCAACAAGACATTATCCCCAATCGTAACTTCGGCACAGTCGAGTATGATACAGCCGAAATTGATATACACGTTATTACCTATCACGATGTTCTTACCGAACTCACACCTGAAGTCAGGCTCTATCCACACTTCAGTACCCACATGCTTAAAGAGCTGCTCCATCAGTTTACGTCGCAACGCAGTGTCATCGTCACCCGTTCTGTTATATTCCCTGAACAGCTTTTTTGCCTCTACCCTGCGCATGAATAAGTCGCTGTCAAAATCGTTATATACCATTCCGGCCTGCAATTTCTCCCATTCGCTCATATTGGCAGACAGGTTGTTCTCATTTGAAAATGTATTCATCTGTTCTACAAATTATATTTATATTGCATTTGAGAAATAAAAATCAAGCAATAAAAATCATGAGGTTTATTGATTCAACGGTTTCTCATCTCAGCATTATCATGCGCCTCAATATCAGACTCTTGTATGAACGGCGCATGTCTTCGGGCAGGAAAGAGCGGTCGATGAGGTCAAACCACGACGGCAGCACCCTACCGAAGCGGCGCGCCATGTTGTCGATAACCTTCTCGTCAACGCCCGACGATGTTATCGCCCGTATGAAGTCGGCACGGCGCAACTTGCGCTTCTTGCCGTTAAGGGTCAGTGCAAGCTCTTCGGGGTCTTCGGGCATTACAAGCGTGGTCGACAGCATGTCGTAAGCCGGCGTTAACGTATATCCGCCGTGCTGCGGATTGTAAAGAGAGAAGTTTTTAAGGTGCATGTCGGCATTGCCCGTTATCCAGGAGAACACCACCACTTCCCAAAAATTGACCACATCGAGCTGCGGCGCCGACGAATAGCGGCGTATGGCCTTGGCTATCTGCTCGTAAGAGCCTTTATACTTATATTCGGTAAGGCGCTCGGTGAGCTGGCACATGTCCTCCATGGGCACCTTGCCGCCGTCGGCAAGACGGTCTACGCGCCGCGTTATGTAACACAGCTCGCCGTCGCGGAAGCGTATCAGACTGTGCGGCACGGTCATTATCTTTGCAGCCTCGGCAAGATGCATGGTCAGGTCTTCAAGTTCGGGCAGCGCCCGGTAAGTATTGGTTTGGGGCTTGAGGATGAAGCGTCCCCACAGTCCGACTATCGTAAAGCGGTCGGGCTCGTTGCGCCCGCCGCGGTCAATGTCGAGCGAGAGCTTTGCCTGCACACCGGTAAGGGTGGTCTGGCTGCGCACAACCTTTCGGGCGAGGTCGCCCAACTGGGCACGCACATACGGCAACTTGGGCACATCCTTTGTGCCGAAAAACTTACGGGCACAGGCCGGATGAAAATCCGTCTGCCCTTCCTTCAGTTCCTTATAACAGTAAAGACAACGCACAACCATTTATATTAATTCATAATTCACAATTCATAATTGAGAGGGAGGCTATTCATAATTTGACGGGTTAGCCCCGGCATCATCCACGAGCGGAGCGAAGCCCAATCATGAATTAATAATGCTTACCGCCCCTATGCAGTCTTTGCAGCAGGCGAGAAGCAGCGACATGCGGTCACGCTGGTTTATCTTCCAGCTTTTCTCGGCGATATCGAGCAGCCAGCCTTCAGGTATCAGCCCGTCAAAAAACGGGAACAACACCGTGTCATGATATGCCTCTGACGTAAGCGGCAGCGTAAGACTGACGGCCTCGGCCTCGTCAGACGCAAGAAAGTCTTCGTCATACTTGAATGTATAACCGTTTTCGTCCTCCGTCAACCTGCCGGCAAGACGGTCGTAAAGATATACCAATGCCGTTTTCATAATTCATCGTTTTGATAATTCACAATTCACAATTGGGTTGGATGTGTTTCACAATTCATAATTGGGTTAGTAAGTTCTGTATCATTTACGAACGGTGATAAGCCCAATTTATGAATTATGAATTATTTCCACTGCTCCCACCTGACGTCCGAACAGCCTCAACACCTGATTGATTTTATCCATGCGCAACGTCTGCTTGCCCTGTTCAAGTTCACGGATGAAACGCAGGCCCACGCCAGACTTGTCGGCCAAATCGACCTGCGTAAGGTTAAACTTCTTGCGCATATCTTTTACAAAATTCGCCAAAGCCATGTTTTCATTCTCCATAATTATACCCTTTCGGGTACAAATATAACAAATAAATACATACATTATACCTTTTAGGGTATAATTTTATTAAAATTATTTCTCATTATACCTTATCGGGTATAACACATCAAATATTACAGAGTAAAAGTTAAGAAAACAGAGAATTGAACGTTATTACCTGTTTCAGCCCATTTCACAGGTATGTGTTCGGTGACACATAAGGTAATCATAATTCTCAATTTTCTTAACTCTTAATTCTTAATTCAATATTTTTTTATAATTTTGCTCCCCGATAAGAAAATACAGGTAAAATGATGACAGCTAACGAAATCCGTGAATCGTTCAAACGGTTCTTTGAGTCAAAAGGACACCAGATTGTGCCATCGGCACCTATGGTGATAAAAGACGACCCCACACTGATGTTCACCAACGCAGGCATGAATCAGTGGAAAGACATCATACTCGGTACACGCGACCCCGAGCCGCGGCGCCGGGCCGACTCGCAGAAGTGCCTGCGCGTGAGCGGTAAGCACAACGACCTTGAAGAAGTGGGACACGACACTTACCACCACACCATGTTCGAGATGCTGGGCAACTGGAGCTTCGGCGACTACTTCAAAGAGGGTGCGATAGACTATGCCTGGGAGTATCTCGTAGACGTGCTTCACCTCAATCCAGATGACCTTTATGTCACTGTGTTTGAAGGCTCTGCCGAGGAAAATCTCGAACGCGACGACGAAGCGGCAGGCTATTGGGCCAAGCATGTGCCGGCTGACCATATAATAAACGGCAGCAGGCACGACAACTTCTGGGAGATGGGCGACACAGGACCCTGCGGCCCATGCTCGGAAATCCATCTCGACTCACGCACACCGGAAGAAAAGGCAAAAACACCGGGACGGGAACTCGTAAACAAGGACGATCCACAGGTAATCGAGATATGGAATCTTGTGTTCATGCAATATAACCGCAAGGCAGACGGCTCGCTCGAAAAACTCTCAATGAACGTTATTGACACGGGTATGGGCTTCGAGCGTCTTGTACGCGCCCTGCAAGGTAAGCACTCAAATTACGACACGGACATCTTCCAGCCTATCATCAAGGAAATATCACGCATGTCAGGACTGGAATACGGACACAACGAACAGACGGATGTCGCCATGCGCGTAGTGGCCGACCACTTGCGTGCCGTGGCTTTCTCGATAGCCGATGGCCAGTTGCCGGGCAACGCCAAAGCCGGATACGTGATACGCCGCATACTGCGCCGCGCCGTACGCTACGCATACACGTTCCTCGGTCAGAAAGAAGCTTTCCTGTTCCGCCTTGTGCCCACGCTGATACAGGAAATGGGACAAGCTTACCCCGAGCTGCCCGCACAGCGCGAACTCATCATGCGCGTAATGAAAGAAGAAGAAGACTCTTTCCTGCGCACACTGTCCAACGGCATCAGCATGCTCAACGATGCAATGGAAGAAGTCAAGAAGGAAGGCAAAACCGAACTTGACGGAACAAAAGCTTTCAGACTGTTCGACACCTACGGTTTCCCGCTTGACCTTACCGAACTGATATGCCGCGAAAACGGACTGACCGTTGACGAAAAACAGTTTGACGAAGAAATGCAGAAGCAGAAGCAACGCGCACGCAACGCCGCCGCCGTGGAGAACAGTGACTGGACAGAACTGCGCCAAGGCGAACAGAACTTCGTTGGCTACGACTATACCGAATATGAATGTCACATCCTGCGCTACCGCAAGGTGACACAGAAGAAGAACACATTCTACGAACTTGTTCTCGACAACACACCTTTCTATGGTGAAATGGGAGGCCAGGTAGGCGACTGCGGAGTACTGGTAAGCGAAAACGAAACCATAAACATAATTGACACAAAACGCGAAAACAACCAGTCAATACACATCGTAAAGGAACTGCCCAAACATCCGGAAGCCGACTTCATGGCCTGCGTCGACACAGACAAACGTGAGGCAAGCGCCGCAAACCATACGGCAACCCACCTGCTTGACTATGCGCTGAAACAGGTGCTGGGCAACCACGTAGAACAGAAAGGCTCTTACGTTTCGCCAGACACACTGCGCTTCGACTTCTCACACTTCCAGAAAGTGACCGACGAAGAAATACGCAAAGTGGAACAGATCGTAAATGACATGATAAGGCAGGACATCATGCTCGACGAACACCGCGACTTGCCGATAGAAGAAGCAAAAAAGATGGGAGCCATAGCACTGTTCGGCGAAAAATACGGAGACAAGGTACGCGTGGTGAAGTTCGGCCCGAGTGTTGAATTCTGCGGTGGCATACATGCCAAATCGACAGGACACATCGGCATGTTAAAGATAATGTCTGAAAGCAGCGTTGCCGCAGGAGTAAGGCGCATAGAAGCCAAAACGGGACGTGAATGCGAACAGTTGCTATACAATCTCGAAGATGCAATAAAAGCAATCAGGGGCTTGTTCAACAACGCAAAAGACCTGCAAGGTGTCATAGAGAAATACATCGAGGAACACGACACGATGAAAAAGCGCATAGAGCAGTTCCAGGCCGAAGCCGTGGAACGTACCAAAGAAAGATTGCTCTCACAGGCCCGCATGGTTAACGGCGTAAATGTCATTTCATCCGTAATACCAATGAAACAAGACATGGCCAAAGACCTCGTATTCAAAATAATAGCCGCCAGTCCGTCACATACACTGTGCGTGATAGGCAGCATACATGAGGAACGTCCCACACTGAGTGTGATGATGAGCGAGGACCTTGTAAAAGATCACAATCTTAACGCCGGCACAATGGTACGCGAGGCGGCCAAGCTGATACATGGCGGCGGCGGCGGCCAGGCTCACTTCGCTACTGCAGGAGGAAAACATTCTGACGGGCTTTCAGCCGCAGTGGACAAAGTAATAGAACTGGCCAATCTTTAAAGCTATATGATATAAGGTTTTACGGTTATAAGATTATGTTTTACCGCTGTCTTTATAACCGTAAAACCTTTTTTATATTTATGTCTTTTTCTTTGTGTGACAGACAGACAGATACGACATCGTGTCCTGCATAAAAATATTACCGAACATACACAAAAACAAACCGAATAAACACACATTCTCACACCCCACTCCACTGCGGCAAAAAGCGCTCTTGCACGTATCAGCAAATAGAATTATATTTGCATATATCAAACTATAGAAAGGCCGATAAAACTTTATGAACGGAAGGAAAAAGACTAAACAGCTTGACACCAACTTGAAAATAGGCAAAATCATAAGGTCAAAGCTGAAAGAGAGCAAACATACCGTAGTATGGTTTGCCGGACAATTGGAATGCAGCAGGACAAATGTTTACAAAATCTTTGCCAAACATTCCATCAATACAGACGAACTGCTAAAAATTTCTGACATACTAGACTTTGATTTCTTTAAAATCTACAGCGACAAACTAAATGACAAAAATTAAAAAGACTTCTTAAACTTTCACATATCATCAACCAACACAAGACAAAATGCTTCTGCCGCATGAGGCAGGAGCATTTTTTATTTAAATAAATTCAGATCAACAGCCTGCATGACAGACAATAACCGGTCATAGGTCTCACGAGGCACAATGCGCCCCTTGGGAGTACGCACTGTTGGGAATGCAGCGAAGAAATCATCATCAGACACATACCATGCATAGGTCCTGACACCGGCAGCTCTTGTCACAATGCTGTCCACAATACGGACATACCGTGAATTGACTACAGAGAACAAACATCTGCCGTCTGTCATGACCGCAGCCATAACCACACGCATGCGTCTACGCCGGGAAGCAGGCACATTATTGTCCTTGCTGCCAATCTTCGCCGAAACTTTAACATTCCATCCGTCGGCATTGATGCGCCGCATCTGTTCCCTGAACAAGCGCCCATGCGGAGACGTGTCTTTCATCCGTCCGGAAACGATATGAAGATGTATCATCTCATGCAACAATACACTCTTGAAATCCGCCTCGGAAATATCGTAATAGTTACTCACGCGTATGACATAACCATAGGGCTCCATGCCAAATATCCTGCGCCTGAACTTCCATGTAAGCGATCCGAGCCGTGTGCGCGACATACCCACTGCGAAATCAGGCACAGGAAGCCTGCCTGCAAAATAAATATCATTAAACGCCGTAAACCATTCTTTCAACAAAACGACACTCGCCTGCATCTCACTTGCTTCGTTCGTTACAATTAAAATCCGATAAGATAAAAGAGCCATCGCCGGCTTACGTCCTTAAGCAGTCAGAGTCACATATCCTTGTTTCGGACAATCATTAAGAATAATGACTTTAACCACTAACGAGCAAAGCGAGCGACAGCTTCTTTGACAAACCTTTTTATCAGTATTGCTGATTGTCGGATATGGCCTGCATTATCTGAGCCTCTATCTCGTCACACAGCTCAGGATTATCCTTAAGCAAGGTTTTAGTCGCATCACGTCCCTGAGCCAGCTTGCTGCCCTGATAAGAGAACCAAGAGCCACTCTTTTGTATGATGCCATATTCCACTCCAAGGTCAACAAGTTCACCAACTTTTGATATTCCCTCACCGAAGGTAATCTCAAACTCTGCCTTGCGGAACGGTGGTGCCACCTTGTTCTTTACCACCTTGACACGCACCTGATTACCTATCACCTGGTCGCCGTCCTTTATGCTTGTCACGCGGCGGATGTCGAGACGCACGCTGGCATAAAACTTAAGGGCATTGCCGCCTGTGGTAGTTTCGGGATTGCCGAACATCACGCCAATCTTCTCACGCAACTGGTTGATGAAGATACACGTCGTATTGGTCTTGCTGATGGTTGACGTCAGCTTGCGCAGCGCCTGACTCATGAGCCGGGCCTGCAGACCTACCTTGTTGTCACCCATGTCGCCCTCAATCTCGGCTTTGGGCGTAAGGGCTGCCACTGAATCGACCACAAGAATGTCAATGGCCGACGAACGTATAAGCTGGTCGGCTATTTCAAGAGCCTGCTCACCGTTATCGGGCTGTGAAATCAGCAGATTCTCTATGTCGACACCGAGCTTGGCTGCATAAAAGCGGTCGAAAGCATGCTCGGCATCTATAAACGCCGCGATGCCGCCCGCTTTCTGAGCCTCGGCTATGGCATGAATGGCAAGGGTGGTCTTACCACTGCTCTCGGGACCGTATATCTCAATAATCCTGCCACGCGGATAACCGCCGACACCGAGCGCGGCATTAAGTCCGATGCTGCCTGTAGGTATCACCTCAACAGCCTCGATACTTTCGTCGCCCAATTTCATTATCGACCCCTTGCCGAAATCTTTCTCAATCTTCGCCATTGCTGCCTGGAGAGCTTTCAGTTTGCCTTCCTGTACGCCAGCATCGGCTACACTGTCTTTATCTTTTGCCATTGTTTATTTTTAATTATGGGGAATTTAAAAGAAGTTACAGAAGTTATCACTCGCTTCGCTCGTTAGAGGTTAAAGCCATTAGTCAAGTAATTAATGTAGCTAAAGTAATTATCACAGCTTACGCCGCCCGGCGTTAAAGTCAAATGCTTTATAGGATGTCATCCGCGAAAGGTAATGGCTTTAACTTCCAACGAGCGAAGCGAGTGATAACTTCTTTAACTACTTCACAAACTTCTTACTCCTTACATTTAATCCAACTCAAGGTCTCCGTCAAACACTTCGTGCCAAGGCAGTCCCTGTTTGTTGAGCTGCTCCATGAACGGATCCGGGTCAAACTCTTCCACGTTCCATACTCCAGGCTTACGCCACAGACCCTTAAAGAACATCATGGCTCCGATCATCGCCGGCACGCCCGTCGTGTAGCTCACTCCCTGCATGCCGGTCTCGCGGTATGCCTCCTGATGAGAACAGTTGTTATATATATAATAGGTGCGCTCCTTGCCGTCTTTCACTCCGCGTATGCGGCAACCGATACTCGTCTCGCCGTCATAATTCTCGCCGAGGTCCTGCGGATTGGGCAGTACGGCCTTGAGGAACTGCAGCGGCACAATCTTCACGCGGGCAGTGTTGCCTGAGCCGTCGGCCAGAGGCGCCTCATACTCAATTTCGTCTATGCGCGACATGCCGATGTTCTGAATAACGTCAAGATATGTCAGATACTGCTGGCCGAAGGTCATCCAGAAGCGGGCCTGCTTTATGGTGGGATAATTCTTCACGAGACTTTCCAGCTCTTCGTGGTGCATCAGATAGCTCTCGCGCGGACCGATGTTTGGGTAAGTGAGAGGCTTGTGTACTTCGAGCGGCTCAGTCTCAATCCACTGTCCGTCCTTGTAATACAGTCCCTTCTGAGTGATTTCGCGGATGTTTATCTCCGGATTAAAGTTTGTGGCAAAAGCCTTGTGGTGATTGCCTGCGTTGCAGTCAACAATGTCAAGCGTATGTATCTCGTCGAAATGATGCTTGGCTGCATAAGCTGTGTAAATGCCGCTCACGCCGGGGTCGAATCCACAGCCCAGTATGGCCGTAAGTCCGGCCTGCTCGAAACGGTCTTTGTAAGCCCACTGCCATGAATACTCAAAGTGAGCCTCATCTTTAGGCTCATAGTTGGCCGTGTCGAGATAACTGCACCCGCAGGCCAGACAAGCATCCATTATAGTAAGGTCCTGATAAGGCAGTGCAAGATTCACCACCAGCTCCGGCTTATAGCTGTTGAACAGAGCTTTGAGCTGCTCCACGTCGTCTGCATCCACCTGTGCCGTCTGTATAGGCATGTCGATGCCCGCCTTATGTATTGCATCGACAATCTGGTCGCACTTCTCCTTGCGGCGACTGGCAATCATGAATTCTGTAAACACGTCAGCATTCTTCGCTATCTTGAACGCTGCCACGGTAGCGACGCCACCGGCGCCAATCATCAATACTTTTCCCATTTCTGTTTTTATGTTTAATGAATTTATTGTCTTAGTATCATAAAATAACAAACCGTATAACCCAACACCTCACAACCCAACAACCTCACAACCGTATAACCTCACAACCCAACAACCGTATAACCCCAAAAAACTCTACCCGCACTTTATCTCGTCGGCCCTTATCCCCAAGGCGCTCATCAGCGAATAGCCGAGAATCTCCTGACGGAAGTTGCCGCCGGGCATGGGCTGCATGGCAAACACGGTGACACGTTTGTCGTCAGACACCTGACGCAGGGCATGACGCACGGCGTCATACATCCCGATGTCGGGCACCACCATGACGCGCTTCACCTCGTCACGGCTGCACACGGCCTCGAGCGCTTCGATGAAAAAATCTTCCTTTGTGACAATACTCTCCACTGCGAACGAGCTTACCATAAACTCCCCCAGATTGTCCCTGAAAGCCTTCCCGTTAAGGTCGGCGGCATAGTCAGACGGCACGAAATTGTCCATCCCTGTTTTCTTTCCGTCATGCAGCAGCACGGCCTGCGTAGTGTTGTCGCCCTCGCGCAGTCCGCCGTCGAGAGCCACGCAGTCAATCCACCGCGCCATGTCAGCCGGCGGAATACGACGCCCTATCATGCGTTCAAAGTTGACAATCAGGTCAAACGCCACCTTGTCTATATAGTCGGCATCGGCCAGAAGCACATTTTCGCTCCACGGACCGGGCATTGTGAAATCGTGATTCATGTATGCAAACTTACTAAAAAATAATGAACTACACGCCTGTCGACAGAAAAAACTCACTATTTTGACACACAATGACAAAATCCACATTTGCCTGCATGATTATGTCAAAGCCATGCAGACAAAGCCGGCCTTAGTAAAAACACACCGACACCTTACTTTCCGGACTAACCGGCATGCCGTTCCACGCCCCTGTCTTCTCTATGCCTGAACCTGCAGCGCCAGCCCGAGCAATACAGACTCAGAAGCTCAACGGCTATGAACAGTATCCACATATACGGCTTCTGCCCCATGACGAGATAAATAACCATGCCGGCAATGCAGAGCAAAATGTCGGCGATAAAGTCGACGGGATGACCGAAATAACGCAAGAAAGCTGCACGATGCCTGCGTATCAGCGACGATACACGACGCGTGGAGAGAATTACGCCGGCAAGCACGAGAACGCCAATCTCCATCAGATAAACGTCGTCGCTCAACAACGGGTCGACGGCCAGACATAAAACAAAAAGGCGCATGAACCACGAGGTAAGCAAAGAATCCAATGTGAATTTACCCATAACCGGTAGCTTTAAGTACAACAATTGTTACAAATGCAAAGATAATAAATAAAAAACCATAAGAACAAGCTTTACCTCATTTTATTTCCCATCTGCAGGGTCACACCCCGCTTATGCCGCCTGCGGCTGCTTACGGCCGTAAATAATCCCGATATTTTTAAGGAAATTTGTTTCACACTAATCTGTCTGCATGCAAAATTAAAGTATTCAGACGTTCCGTGAAATACCTAAAAAAGGGTATTTTCATGCAGCCGCCACACATGCAAAAACAAGAGATATAACCCGCACGAACACGGAAGCAAAACCGCTGTTCTGCAAAAGACCGTCTTTGAGCTTGCAAAAGGTTATGTTTTGAAGGCTGAAAGGTAACCTTTTACAAGCTCAAAGACGGTCTTTTGTGAGTCAAAAGGTAAACTTCTGATTATCAACAACTTACACAAAGACTCAAATCGGATAACGAAAACATGGCCGCAATACGCATTTTTTGTGTATATTTGCATCCGCGCAACCGTTTAGAAACACACTTTTATGGAAATATTGAAACAGCGCATCATGCGCGACGGGAAATGTATGGAGGGCGGCACACTGAAAGTTGACGGCTTCATCAACCACCAGATAGATCCGATTCTGATGAAACAGATAGCAATAGAGTTTGTACGCAGATTTGCCGCCGAAGACATCAACAAGATTATAACGATAGAGGCCAGCGGCATAGCGCCGGCCACGATGACCGGATACATAACGGGACTGCCGGTGGTGTTTGCAAAAAAGAAGCGCCCGTCGACAATGGGCGACATGTACACGGCACAAGTGTACTCGTTCACCAAGCGCCGCACGTATGACATCTGTGTGAGCCGTGAATTTCTGACAGAGGGCGACCGGCTGCTCTTCATCGACGACTTTCTGGCCGGAGGCAACGCCGCCTTAGGTATTGCCGACATCGCACGTCAGGCCGGAGCAACAATTGCCGGCATGGGCTTTATCATAGAAAAGGCTTTCCAGCACGGCGGCGAACGCCTTAGACAGGAAGGAATACACGTGGAATCACTGGCCGTCATAGAAAGTCTCGACAACGGCACAATAAAAATAAGAAGTTAGAGAAGTTATTTTAAGAAGTTAGAGAAGTTAAAGAAGTTATCACTCGCTTCGCTCGTTAGAAGTTAAAGCCAAATGCCTTGTTGGATG
>CALNFG010000032.1 GCA_939792625.1 uncultured Prevotella sp. | reverse complement strand
ATGATTTAGTTATAGATAAAGTGTTTGTTCATCCAACAGATTTGCGGATGAACCACTCTTTCAATTCAAACGATAAAAGTATCTTAAACAGAAGATGATTTTTGTTTCGGAAATGAAAATAAAAGTTCGTTTCTCTCACTTTTATTTTGCATTTCGCTCGACTTGCACTATCTTTGCATAAAGCAAATAAAAGTCAATCACATACAGCGAAATGAACAAAAGCGACAGCATTGTAATCATACCGACATATAACGAAAAGGAGAACATCGAGAAAATCATACGCGCGGTGTTCAGACTTGACAAGTGCTTCCACATACTCGTAATCGATGACGGTTCACCGGACGGCACCGCCGCCATTGTACATCATCTGATTGACAATGAGTTTGGCGACAGACTGTTCATTATCGAGCGCAGCGGCAAGTTGGGACTGGGCACGGCATATATCACCGGCTTCAAATGGGCTTTGGCGCACAGCTACGAGTATGTGTTCGAGATGGACGCAGACTTCAGTCATGACCCTGCCGACCTGCCACGGCTTTACGCAGCCTGTCACGATGAAGGCTATGACGTGGCCATAGGGTCAAGATATGTTAGTGGTGTTAATGTGGTGAACTGGCCGATCGGACGTGTACTGATGAGCTACTTCGCCTCTCAATATGTCAGATTTGTGACCGGATTCAAGGTACACGACACTACGGCCGGCTTCAAATGCTACCGCCGCCGCGTACTTGAGACCATCGAACTTGACAAAATCCGTTTCAAGGGCTATGCATTCCAGATAGAAATGAAGTACACGGCTTATAAGATTGGTTTCAAGATTAAGGAAGTTCCGGTGATATTTGTCAACCGGCGTGAAGGCGTGTCAAAGATGAGCGGAGGCATATTCGGCGAGGCTTTCTTCGGCGTGATGCGCCTGCGGCTTGACGGACTGACAAGAAAATATCCTAAGATTAAACCTTGATTCATACTCCTGACAGCACGTCCGCCGGCATGGTTGTCATGCGAGACGGAGCATGTTCTACATATTTTGAAAAGTAAATTATGAAGTACATATACCGCATTTACCAGATAATAATCGCTCTGCCGATAATCATCATCCTCACCATTCTCACCGCCGTTACCACGAGCATTGGCTGCACGCTTGGCAACGGTCACTTCTGGGGATACTATCCTCCCGTGATATGGTCGTCGTGGGTACTTAAAGTGCTGTTCCTGCCGGTAAAAGTGACGGGGCGTGAGAATCTGAAACACGGCGAATCATACGTTTTTGTAAGTAATCACCAGGGAGCTTTCGACATATTCCTCATCTTCGGTCATCTTCACCGCAACTTCAAATGGATGATGAAACGCCAGCTTCGCAGTATTCCGTTTGTGGGCTATGCCTGTGAAAAATCTCACCAGATATTCGTCGACAAACGTGGTCCGAGCAAGGTAAAGGAAACTTACGACAAGGCGCGTCATACTTTGAAAGAGGGCATGAGCGTAGTAGTCTTTCCCGAAGGGTCGCGTACTTATACCGGCAGCATGGGAACATTCAAGCGTGGAGCATTCATGCTGGCCGACGAACTTCAATTGCCGGTGGTGCCGCTGACTATCAACGGCTCGTTTGACGTCATGCCGCGTACCAGCAAATGGTATTGGGTAAGACGCCGCAAGCTGACGCTCACCATACACAAACCTATCTATCCGTTGTCACAGGGAGCTGAAAACATCAGCCGGCTGATGGAAGAAAGCTATGACGCCATACACTCGGGGCTGGACAAAAAATATCAGTAAACAAGACATTCAGGCTCTGTCAGGTCAGCGGCGGGAGCGATGCAGCGTTATGACGACAATCTCATTGCTCACCCCGAGCCTGAAAGGAATGAAGGCGCCCATACCCGACGACACATTGATGGCCCGTCCGCCTTCATTGTACATGCCGTCATATTCACCGTAAGACACTGCTGCCGGCGACCAGCCGAATATCTTTATTTGTCCGCCGTGCGTGTGCCCGCTCAACGTGAGTTGGGCTTTGCTTTTTGGCAAGATGGTCCTGCGCCACGACGAAGGGTCATGTTGGAGCATCAGGATAAAAGCTCCGTCGCGCACACCGGCAAGAGTCTTGCCTATGTTTCCTTTGGCCGGATGTGGCGGCCGCCCGTCGTTCTCCATTCCGGCTATCACTATCGAGTCGGCTCCTCGCCTTATAATGCGGTTCTCGTTCAGCAGCAAGTCCCAGCCCAGTTGCCGCTCCAGACTTACCAACTCACGCTCATTGGCCACCTTTGTGGCACCGTCGGCCTTTATATATCCGGAATAATCATGATTGCCAAGCACGGAAAAGATACCGTCGTTAGATGTTATCCGCCCCAACGTCTGCATGAACGGATACAGCTCTTTCGGCTCCATGTTCTGCAGATCTCCGGTAAACACCACCATGTCAGCCTTTTGTGCATTGATACTGTCTATGACCTTATTCAGCACTTCTGTATGAGTCTCACCGTAAGTTCCTACATGTGCGTCGCTGAAATGCACTATCCTGTAACCGTCAAAAGCAGCGGGCAGGTCGGCTGAATAATAGTCCTCGTGCCTTATGTCAAGTCTGCCGAAACCAAAAGTGCCGCCGTAAATCACGGTGACAATGACTGTCACCCCCAATACCAGTCCCGCAAGATTGCCCCAGTTGGTATGTGTATGGCGGAAACGGCAATACACACGTCCCAAAAAAGAACACAAGACAAAAAGGAACTTGGGCACAACCATGATGCCGAAAAGCAGCAGATACAGGTTAAGCACAAACAGACTGTCGGGTGCGAAGTTGCGCGATGTGGCAAGAATGATGGTATAAACAAACATAAAAGCTCCCGGAAGCCACCATAACACGCGCTGCCACCACAGGTAACGGGTGCGTTTCCGCAGGAAACGACGGTCAAGATAAAGGTCCGGAAAGGTTATGAACAAAAGCAGATATACAAAAATTCGCGCAATCATGTCTTGACATTAGGTGGTTGTAAGGTTGGGATTTTTATCTGAACAGGACTTCCTCGCCACGCACGGATGTGTCAAAGCGCCCGTCGTCGAATATGTGACGGCCGTTGCAGAAAGTATGCATTACACGCCAGTTGAACGTGTGTCCCGTCAGCGGACTCCATCCGCATTTGCTCTGTATGATGTCTTCTGTGGCCGTCCACGGCGTATCCGGACGCACGACAACCAAGTCGGCCTTGTAGCCCTTACGTATAAAGCCGCGCCTGCGGACGTCAAACAACATTGCCGGGCGGTGGCACATAAGCTCTGCCACACGTTCAATGGTAAGCACTCCGCTGTCTGCCAGTTCGAGCATGGCCACAAGCGAGAACTGCACCATTGGCATGCCCGATGCCGCACGGCAGCATCCGCCCTGCTTCTCGCTGAGCTTGTGAGGGGCATGATCAGTGCCGACAACGGCTATGCGGCCGTCTGTAAGAGCCAGACGCAGTGCGTCACGGTCGGCCTCGGTCTTGACTGCAGGGTTGCATTTTATGAGTCCGCCCAATCTCGGATAGTCTTTATCAGAAAAAAACAGATGCGCGATTACCGCCTCGGCCGTAATCTGCGGCATGGCGTCGGTCCAGGGCTCAAACAGCGAAAGTTCGCGAGCCGTGGTGACATGGGCCACATGCAGGCGTGCCCCATGCTTGCGTGCGAGCCTCACGGCATGCTCTGTCGACTTGTAGCAAGCCTCTTCGCTCCGTATCTCCGGATGGTGTATTACCGCCGGATCATCGCCGTACAGTCGTTTGGCTTCCTGCATGTTGGCGTTTATCATGGCAGTGTCTTCACAGTGTGCCATAACCGGCACGGGAGCCGTGGCGAATATCCTGTCGAGCGCCTCGTCACGGTCAACCAGCATGTTGCCCGTAGACGAGCCCATGAACAGCTTGATGCCGGGGATGCGGTGGACATCCAGTGATGCGAACATGTCGGCATTTGTATTTGTCGCACCGAAGAAGAAAGAGTAGTTGACATGGCTCTCACGCGCGGCAAAGGCCCGCTTCACGTCGAGTGATATGAGTGTGGTGGTCTGCGGCACAGTGTTCGGCATGTCGAAATATGTGGTCACTCCGCCGTAAGCGGCGGCTCTGCTTTCGCTCCCGATATCTGCTTTTTCTGTAAGTCCGGGCTCCCGGAAGTGTACATGATCATCAATAACACCGGGCAGAACGAAACACCCCGCGGCATCGACCACAGTGTCGAAATGACCGCAGGGATAATCATTGTCAGTTATAATGTCGGCTATGCAATCGCCGTCGATGACGATTGAGCCTTTAAAAGTCTTGCCTTCGTTTACGATGGAGGCATTAGATATAAGTGATTTCATAATTATGCAGCGTGCCCTTACTGAGCGGTGAGGCCGTCATTCGGCTCCGGCCTCGGCCACCGAGTCGGCCACACCCTCTGCAGGCGAAGCCATTTCGTTGGGTGTAGGTACATCAGGCACAGGCGAGGTGATGTCGCCAGGCACGGCCGTACCGTTCATTATAGCCTGGTTTTGCTGGGCTTTCCTATAATAGTCGCTTACGTAGGGGTCATTCTTAAACTTGTCCGTAGCCTTGCTCATTATGTCTTCAATCCACGGGGAAAGCTGAGGATAACGGTGACCGGCGGTTATCATGAAGAACACGCCCGGCCCAAGAACATTGTCGAAATTGTCTACAATGAACGACGTTACCAGCTTATCTTCGCGCTCGGCTATCTTGCTGGCCTTTTCTGCCAGCTGCATATTGACGGCATTGAGGTCTTTACCGTCCATGATGGCCTGGCTCTGCATGTGGCCAAGCTCGTTAACCTCGCTCTCAAGCTGTTGATATTTGGTAAGAAAGTCAAACAGTTTTTCGTTAAGCGGCGTGCCGCTTACTTTCTGTTGAGTATTGTCTATGTTGATGGTTATCTCTCCCTTTTCAAGCACTACGGGCATGATACCGTCTTCGTCCATGAAGAGCATGGCGATTTTAGTAGAGTCTAAAGCGCCGTTGAAATGAAACTCTCCATGCACAATGTCGCATGAGTCGATGTTCTTCAAGTCCATACCGTCGTATGTCTTGAGGAAAAGCATCCTGCCATCAAGTGTCGGCACATTAGAAGACCCCTGTATGTTATACGTGTTGGCGCATGATGCAAGCGTCAGCAACGCGAACAAGGTGTAAAGTGTCTTTATCATAAACCTGTTTTATAATACCTGCGCAAAAGTACAACCTATTATCGATGTACGGAAAAAATTTTATGCAATTTAAAACAAAAACGCTGTCTTTTATAGTTTTTTATGTTGTAAGGCAATGGGCTGTCAGGTACCTCAAAAACCTTTGTTTTTCAGCCCGTACCTATTTATTATATGCCAAAGACTGACACCGGAAATATCGCCTGCGCCCGGCCGTGTTGTGTGAAAAAAGCATGCCGGCAGACCGCGTCCGCATCACTGCTCCTCCTTATTCAGTTCGTGTGATATGCGGTGAGTAGTATAAATCTCGATAATCGCGGCCACCAGGAGCAATACTACCCAGTTGTTATGCACGTAAGTTACATATTGATAATAGCCGTTACTGCTGTATTTCATGAACAGCGGCAGGATAAAACGGTAAGTGTCTTCGAGCATAAGCAGTGCGGAAAGCATGAACATCACGTCGCCTAAAGTCATTATCCTGCGCAGACGGCGCACCACGATGCTGTTCCCGTCGTATGTCTGCATCATCTGCATCGAGGCAAAAGCCACGGCACCGATGGCAAACAATACAGGTGAAAAGCCGGCTATGCCCACCACGTACAGTCCGGCTCCCACAACCATGAGCAGAGCCCCTGCAAGCAATACGGCGGTCTGCAGTTTAGTCAGTTGTCTCATTTTTCTCTGTTTCGGGTTTCTCGTCGTCGCTTAACACGAATATATCCTCATCGTCGGCTTTCATGAAATAACGCTCACGCGCTATCTTTGTTATGGCTTTCGGATTGTGTCGCAGTTCCCTGAGCATGCTCTCCGACTTTTCATATTGTGCGTTATAGGCATCGATTTCAGCCTTCATCTCGCTCACTATCATACGGTTTTGCACATGTTTCAGTATGCTGTTGTCACCAACAAAGCCTATCAGTATGACACCGATGACGGTGACAATGAGATATTTCTTGCGGCCGATATAATTTATGAACGTGTATAAGCGACTCATACTAAAATCATATTTCTTTTGTGCGTGCAAAGATAGTGCAAGTCGAGCGAAATGCAAAATAAAAGTGAGAGAAACGAACTTTTATTTTCATTTCCGAGACGCCGCCTATTTTATGTAAAGATAGTGCAAGTCGAGCGAATTGAAAATCGCCGTAAGGCAAATGCAAAATAAAAGTGAGAGAAACGAACTTTTATTTTCATTTTCCAAAAACAAAATTTTCCATTGATAATACAAAATGCAACGCAATGCACGAAAACCGTGACAAACTGATTTGGCTTGAAGCTCTGAGACTGCGTTATTTCAAAATAAAAGATACGCGGGCGGAAATATCTCACAAAAATGTGTGCAAAGACAAAAGTCTGTATGTCAATTGTATATATGCAAAACCGCAACAGCTGTGCAATGAATCTGTACTCTAAAACTGCCGGAAAGTCACGAATCGGGCGCCAAAACCGATTTTTTCAGCCGTCAATAAGCAGTATATTGCGATGTGAAAAGCCATGTATTGCAATATGAGAGCTTACCTTTTACAACGCAAAAGCTTATCTTTTGCCCAAAAGACACTAACGGGCAGTCTTGTAAAGGCTTGCCGACAGGTTACGGCAAGCCTGAATACACAGCCGCGGCACACAACAGCTGAACGACACTTTGTAACATCATTCGGGCATAACGCTTACAGGATGTATGATTCAATCTTCTTCTTGCGCTATGCTAATAATAAAGACTTTAAAATGAAAAAAATCATTAAAATACCCGTTGGCAGAATTAATTTAGTGCGTATTTAGTTCTGCCGATAGGTTTATTGTTGATGTTGTCAATACTTGAGTTCCGGTAAAAATAATCGTATGAAAAGTTGGTAATCCTGTAAATATTTTTATATAGAAAAGTACACGTAAAGGTACACATTTTAACACATTAAGCGGTTTCTACATAAATTACACCTTGAATAAAATCCGACAAAAGTAAATACGATGATCGACCCAATCCATCGCTGTTGGTAAACCCTCGGTTGACACGATAGGCGAAAAGCCGGCGGAAGGTAAAAAATCAGCCGACAGAAACGCGCCGGTTACAGATATTTTGCCTATATTTGCAGTTATAAAACTGCGAGTAGGCAAAGAGTGTTAACCAAAACTATTGTTATCATGAGAAAAACGACAATGAAAACCGCCGCGATGCTGCTTTTCGTGTTGTGCGGCATAACAACCCTTACGGCATGTACGGAAATGTTTAGCGAAGACGAGACCGACCCCGAAGCGGTAGAGGCACTAACCGGGCTGTGGCGGGGGCACAGCAATCCAACTGGCGAATGGCGTGTGGAGCTGAAAGAAGACATGACGGCGAGGGTGACAAACTTCGTCTACGACTTCGGCGAATATGACGTATGGGTGGTGCAGGACTACTACTTCGACAGCTGGACGGCCACCACAACCGAGTTTGACATCGGCGGATATTACTGGGGCGACATACAGTCTAACGGATATCTGAGGATGAACGTCAGGCTTGTGAACACCGAGGGAGAGGAGATTTACGTGTCACTGAGGAAGACGACAGAGGACGATTTCACTCCGATACTTGACAAGCAGGAGATGAAGCAGCGGTTGTCGGGCAAGTGGGAAGGCCTAAGCAATGACGGCAAATACGTGAGAAGGCTCGAACTGGAATGGGCAAGGGGAGTGACGTCCGGCTTAGAGGTGCGCTATTATGCAGAAGGCAGCACTTGGCCTGAACCGGTAAACTGGGACATCGACGGCAGGACATTCATCATTGAGAACCAGACTCTGGCCACTACAGAGCAGTGTGAGATAACCGAACAAGACGTATTGGCGCTGCCCTCAGGCATGCTTACAAGAGTGGAAGAGACCGTCGACGACGAACAGACAGTGGCGTCTGCCATAGGCAAATGGGTTGGCAGTAAGAACGATACTATAACCCTGAACGCCGACAAGACGGTAAATATCGTTAGTAACAATTACAATGGCGACGACTATGAGTGGCAGACGGTGAATGGAGAGGTGTGGCTTCTGTTCTACGGAAGAGACGATATAGGTAGCGTGACGCGGTATATTATCAGCGGCGACGAGCTTATCCTGTTCCCCGGATTTGCCAATAGCCCACGCCTAAGCCGAGTAAAAAGCAATAAATAATTTTAAAGAAATATATTTCAATTTATAAAGAAATACTCTCCCGATTACACAAAAAACAACCTTGAGGGTTGGTCGGTAGTTTTGGTTGTTGCCGCAGGCTTCGCAGCTTCCACCTTTGCCGGCAGCTGGCTTGAAATGTCCGGACTGTTTGTCGCAGGGGTTTTATGTGCCCATGTCGTTGCTTATGTCATCAAATTCTTTATAACTGATAAAAATCCTGAGTAATTACCCGAATTACGTCATACATGAAAAAGCATATCTTCTTGTTTTAGCGCAGGAACTTATTTTTTTATTCTTTTTGCGGAATTGTTCCGTATCACTTCATACCCCGGACACCCGTCTGACCGGTTTTGCTCAGCATAACACCGCCGTCGTAAAGAGATGCGCAATAAAAATAAAAAGCTTTACGTCATATAAATATGATTACAAACCTTAAAATCTGCCGTCATATCATAAACCATAAATTAAAATGAGAAAACTTTTATTGTCAGCCATCGTTGTCGCGGCAACGATGATAACAGGCGTATCGTCTGCAAAAGACGTTTACGTTTCGACGTCTTTCCGCGAACCTGCCAACGAGGGTTTACGCTTCATTTACAGCTATGACGGCCTGCGTTGGGACACCATTCAGGGCACGTTTCTGCGCCCGGAGGTAGGCAGTCAGAAAGTAATGCGCGACCCGTCGATAGTCAAAGGTCCCGACGGCACATTCCATCTCGTGTGGACTTCAAGCTGGAAAGGCGATCGCGGTTTCGGCTATGCCTCATCAAAAGACCTCATACACTGGAGCAAGGAACGCTTCATAGAGGTTATGGACGACCCGTCAACCGTGAACGTATGGGCGCCGGAGCTGTTTTATGACGACGTGAAGAAACAATATATGATAGTCTGGGCTTCGTGTGTGCCGGGCAAGTTTCCCGATTATGAAGAAGACCATTACAACAATCACCGCCTTTATTACGTCACGACGAAAGACTTCAAGAAGTTCAGCAAGGCAAAAGTTCTTATCGACCCCGACTTCAGCTGCATAGACGCCACTTTGCTGAAGCGTGGAGACAAAGACTATGTGATGGTGCTGAAAGACAACTCACGCAAGCAGCGCAACCTCAAGGTGGCTTTCGCCACATCGCCATACGGCCCGTGGAGCAAAGCATCGGAGCCTTTCACGGAGAGTTTTACCGAAGGTCCCACCACGGCGCAGGCCGAGGGCTGGTATTATATATACTATGACTCTTACCGCCACGGCATATACGGAGCGGCAAGAACGAAAGACTTCAAGACTTTCCAGGACCGCACGGGGGCGGTAAACTTTCCCGTGGGACACAAGCACGGCACGGTGTTCATGGTCTCTGAAGAGATTGTGAACAATCTCATCAAGGAAAACCGCGATGCCGTACACTATACGGGCAGCGTGGTGGCTACTCCCGCGCGTCACGACGGCGGACTGTCGCCGGTTGTCGGAGTACACAACATTCAGACCATGCGCGCCGAGAAGGGATGGCTGTATAACCACCAGCCGATGATGGCTTACTGGAACGGTAAATTCTACATGCACTACCTGACCGACCCGCGCAGTGAACACGAGGCACCGGGAAAAACCATGTTGCAGACGTCGGAGGACGGTTATTCGTGGACAAAACCGGTTGAGCTGTTCCCTGAATACAACGTGCCCGACGGATTCACCAAACCGGCATGGCCGGGCGTCGTGGCGAAAGACCTGAAGGCAATCATGCACCAGCGCGTGGGTTTCTACGTGTCGAAGAGCAACAGGCTCATTGCCATGGGTAACTATTGTGTGGCCATCACGCCCAAAGATGACCCCAACGACGGCAACGCCATAGGCCGCGTTGTGCGTGAGATAAAGGCCGACGGCTCGTTCGGCCCTATATACTTCATTTACTACAACCACGACTTCAACGAGAAGAACACTGACTATCCTTATTATAAAAGGTCGAAAGACAAGGAGTTTGTCAAGGCCTGCGACGAACTGCTGGCCGACCCGATGATACGCATGCAGTGGGTTGAAGAGGCCGACAGAAACGACGACATCCTGCCCATGAAAACTCCATACAAGGCATTCAGCGGCTACACACTGCCCGACGGACGCAAGGTGGGCTTGTGGAAACACGCCCTGACAAGTATCAGCAGCGACGGCGGCAATACGTGGCGTTATCCCGCAAAGCGTGCCCACGGCTTTGTAAACTCTAATGCGAAGATATGGGGGCAGCGGCTTTCCGACGGCACATACGCCACAGTGTACAACCCGGCCGAATACCGCTGGCCGCTCGCCATATCGCTCAGCAAGGACGGACTGGAGTATACCACGCTCAATCTTGTCAACGGCGAAGTGACGCCCGAGCGACACTGGGGCTTGTACAAGAGCTACGGTCCGCAGTACACACGCGGTATCCTTGAAGGCAACGGCACGCCGAAGGACGGCAACCTGTGGGTTACTTATAGCAACAACAAGGAAGACATGTGGGTTGCGTGCATACAGGTGCCCGTAAAACTTGAAGCCACGGAACATGCCTCAGGCGGTTTCGGCAGGTATACGAAGCTTGCCGACATGACCGACTGGAACATTTATTCGCCTCTATGGGCACCCGTGGAGCTTGACGGTGAGTGGCTTACCTTGAGTGACCGCGACCCGTATGACTATGCCCGTGTGGAGAAGGTGATTCCCGCAACGAAAGAACTTACCGTCGAATTTGACGTAAAGGCCGGACAGACCGACCACGGACAGCTCAACATAGAGTTTCTTGACGCTAAAGGCAACATGTGTTCGCGCATAGTTCTCGACTCTGCTGCTACAATGAAAGTAAAAGGAGGGGCACGCTACGGCGGACTGGTAAAGAACTATGAAGCCGGAAAGACTTATCACATAAAGGCCGTACTCTCGGTTGACGGCCATGTAGGAACTTACTATGTAAACGGAAAGAAAGCCACCGCACGCATGTTTGACACGCCCGTCGACGCCATAACACGCATAGTGTTCCGCACCGGCGACCTGTTTGACAAACCGGACATCGAGACTCCTGCCGACCAGTATGTCGACATGCCGCGCGCCGACGAGGAAGACCCCATGGCAACATTCGCCATAGCCAACCTCACCACAAGCTCGGCTGATGCCGATGCCAACGCCGCCGTTCTGAGATACGACGATTACAAACATTACGCCGAGCGTTTTAATACGATGGAGGATGAGAACATCGTTACCTATATCCCCAACAGCGAATCGTCGGAGTGGATGAGCAGAAACATTCCGCTGTTTGACTGTCCCGACAAGGACATGGAAGAGATTTACTACTTCCGCTGGTGGTCGCTGCGCAAACATATCAAGCGCACTCCCGTAGGTCTCGGCATGACCGAGTTCCTTGTACAGCGCTCTTACGCCGACAAATACAACCTCATAGCCTGCGCCGTCGGCCACCATATAATGGAGACCCGCTGGCTGCACGATACCACATATCTGCATCAGATACTCAATACTTGGTATCGTGGAAATGATGGCAAGGCCATGACGAAGATGAACAAGTTCAGCTCGTGGAATCCCGCAGCAGTGTATGAGGCATACAAAGTGCTGGGAGACACGGAGTTTGTTCTCAATCTGAAGCCTTCACTCGAAGAGGAATACGCCCGCTGGAAGAGTACCAACCGACTGCCCAACGGCCTTTATTGGCAGGGTGACGTGCAGGACGGCATGGAAGAAAGCATAAGTGGCGGACGCCGCAAGCAGTATGCCCGTCCGACCATAAACAGCTATATGTATGGTAATGCGCGTGCGCTGGCACAATTAAACCTTCTCGCCGGCGATGCGTCAAAAGCCAAAGAGTATGAACTCGAGGCTGATACGCTGAAAAATCTGATACAAACCAAACTGTGGAACACCAAGCACTCGTTCTTCGAAACCGTGCGCGGTGACACGGCCGCAGCCGTTCGCGAAGCCATCGGATACATTCCATGGTATTTCAATCTGCCCGATGTAAAGAAATATGACGAGGCTTGGAAACAGCTGGAAGATGAAGAAGGATTCTCTGCTCCATACGGTCTTACCACGGCCGAGCGCCGTCATCCTGAGTTCAGAAGTCATGGTGTTGGCCGCTGCGAATGGGACGGAGCAGTGTGGCCGTTTGCCAGCAGCCAGACTCTCACAGCTTTTGCTAACTATCTTAACACATATCCCGACCCGGTACTGGGTGACACCACGTTCTTCAAACAGATGAAACTGTACGTGGAGAGCCAGCATCACAGAGGACGGCCGTACATCGGCGAGTATCTCGACGAGAAGAACGGTGCATGGCTTATGGGCGACCGTGAGCGCAGCCGGTATTACAACCACTCTACGTTTGCCGACCTCGTGATAACCGGACTCGTAGGTTTGCGTCCGCAGGCTGACGGCAGCATCGTTGTCAATCCGCTCGTTCCGGAAGGTACATGGACTTACTTCTGTCTTGACAACGTGAACTACCGCGGCAACGTTCTTACCATATTGTATGACAAGGATGGCCAGCGCTATCATCAAGGCAAGGGCTTACGGCTGTTTGTCAACGGTAAACTCGCGGCAGAACGCGAAGATCTTGGCAAACTGACATACAAAAACTGACAAGGTGATAAGATGGACAGTTAAAGACAAAGCCGCCCGGCTGTTGTCTTTAACTGTCTTAACAGATATAACTACTTTAACTATATCAAAAACATGAAACGACTGATATTGCCCGCATTGCTGCTGTTCGGCATTACCGCAGGCGCCCAGACATTTGAAGACAAATACACAAGACCGCTCAGCGACATACTCAACGACGTGTCTGTAAGATTTGGGGTACGTCTGAAATATAATGTCGACACCGCCGGACTGAAGCTTGCGTATGCGGACTTCCGTGTGCGTCCGTACTCTTTGGAGGAAACACTCACAAACATACTGGCACCGTTCGACTTTAAAGCAGTAAAGCAAAACGACAAGCTTTACAAAATTAAACCATACGAATATCCCCGCAGACAGCCGGAAGACGGGAAGAAACTGATACCTTACCTGTCATCACTCTATTCTGACAAGGCTGCCTGGGAAGCGAGAAAAGACACTTTGAAGAAAGAAGTAAGGGCACGTCTCGGCATAGATAAGCTGTTGCCTTTATGCTCGAAAGAAGCTCCTGAATATGGCAAAATACGTAAGTTTGACGGCTACACCGTGCAGAACTTCCGCCTAAAGACAGTTAACGGACATACCGTTTGTGGCTCCATATATGCACCGAAAGGTAAAGGTAAGCATCCTCTCATAATATGTCCGAACGGTCATTTCTCTAACGGACGTTACGGCGAAGTGCAGCAGCAGCGGTTGGGTACGCTGGCCCGCATGGGTGCCGTTTGTGTGGACTACGACCTCTGGGGCTGGGGCGAATCAGCCGATGAGGTAGGTTCTAAGGCACATCAGACACCCGAGGCACACGTAATGCAGGCACTTAACGGCATACGCATACTCGACTGGATGATACAGCGCAAAGACGTTGACACGAGCCGCGTCGGTGTGAACGGCGGGTCGGGCGGTGGCACACAGTCTGTTCTTCTGAGCGTTCTTGACGACCGATATACAGCCTGTTGCCCCGTGGTAAGTGTATCTTCATGGTTTGACGGAGGCTGTCCGTGCGAAAGCGGAATGCCCATACAGTTGTCGGGAGGCGGCACATGTAACGCCGAACTTGCGGCAATGTTTGCTCCGCGCCCCATGATGCTTGTCAGCGACGGCGGCGACTGGACTTCCACTACACCCGAACTTGAATACCCGTACCTGCAAAGGATATATGGTTTTTACGGTGCTGCGGGCAAGGTGAAGAACATCCATCTGCCCAAAGAGCGTCATGACTTCGGCCCGAATAAGCGTAACGCTGTCTACAAATTCTTCATCGAGGCTTTCGGCCTTGATGCCTCCAAACTCGATGAAAGCAAGGTTACCATTGAAGACGAAAATGCATTAATATTTACACCCAAGACAAAATGAAAAGAACAATATTATCAGCAGCCTTTCTTGCCATGACTCTTGCTACATTGCAAGCTGCCCCGGCAACAGACAACAGCCACATCCTGTGGTACGACGAGCCGGCGGCCACTTGGACGGAGGCTCTGCCAATAGGCAACAGCCGTCTCGGAGCGATGATCTTCGGCTCGCCGATGTCAGACAGACTGCAACTGAACGAAGAAACAATCTGGGCCGGACGTCCCAACAACAACGCCAATCCGGAAGCTCTGGAGTATCTGCCTAAGGTCAGACAACTGGTATGGGAAGGTAAATACAAAGAGGCCCAGGACCTTGCCACCAAACATGTGCAGGCACAGACGAACAGCGGTATGCCTTACCAACCTTTCGGCGACTTGTACATAAATTTTCCCAATGTAGGCGAATACACCGATTATTACCGTGAGTTGAGCCTCGACTCGGCACGCGCGATAACACGTTACACGTCAGGCGGGGTGACCTACCGTCGCGAATATATCGCATCATTGGCCGACAATGTGATAATTGTACATCTCACGGCAAGCAAGCCGGGCATGATAACATGCAACGCCCAGATGACGTCACCGCAACAAGATGTGACAATAAGAACAGAGGGCAACGAGATAGTGCTTAGCGGAATAAGCGGCTGGCACGAAGGACAGAAGGGCAAGGTGACATTCACCGGACGTGCCACGGCCAGGACAAAGGGCGGCAACATCAGCAGTCGCGACGGCGTACTGCAGATAAACGGAGCCGACGAAGCCACCATTTATCTCACAATAGCGACAAACTTCAAACGTTATGACGACATAAGCGGCAACGACACACTGCGCTCGGAAGAGACGCTGAAGCGGGCTGTTGTCAACGACTTCAGCTCTTTGAAAGCGTCGCACGTGGAAAAATATAAGTCACAATACGACCGCGTGAAACTTGACTTGGGGCATGATGCCTTCGCCGACATGACGACCGACAAGCGTGTGGAGACATTCAAGACCCACACCGACCTGCATCTGGTCGAGACTTATTTCCAGTTCGGCCGCTATCTGCTTATCTGTACGTCACAACCGGGAACCCAGCCGCCTACGCTTCAAGGTATATGGAACGACAAGATGTTGCCCTCGTGGGACAGTAAATACACGACCAACATCAATCTTGAGATGAACTACTGGCCGGCAGAGGTGACTAATCTGAGCGAACTGACAGACCCGCTGTTCAATCTCATAAAGGATGTGAGCGAGACAGGGCACAACACGGCTCGCATAATGTACGGAGCCGACGGATGGGTGCTGCATCACAATACGGACATCTGGCGCGTTACGGGCGCGATAGACAAAGCCCCGTCGGGACTGTGGCCCACGGGCGGAGCCTGGATGTGCCAGCATCTGTGGGAACATTACCTGTACACGGGCGACAAGAAGTTTCTTGAAACGGTTTACCCGATAATGGAAAACGCCGCCAGATTTATCAACCAGATAATGGTGCGCAACCCGAGCGGAAAGTACTGGCTCATCTGTCCGAGCCTGTCGCCCGAGAATCAGCACCGTCACGGGGCGTCGACCGCAGCGGGAGTGACGATGGACAACCAGCTTGTGTACGATCTGTTCAACCACGTAATCGATGCCGCTGTCATATTGGGCAAAACCAATACTACCGCATTCACAGACAGCCTGAAAGAAAAACTGGCAGGACTGCCGCCCATGCAGACGGGCAGCTGGGGACAGTTGCAGGAGTGGAAAGACGATTGGGACAATCCGGATGACACTCACCGGCATGTTTCTCATCTGTACGGACTCTTCCCCAGCAATCAGATTTCACCGTTCCGCACACCCGAGCTGAC